>CAZAHK010000128.1:0-1569 GCA_964484555.1 uncultured Desulfobacula sp. | reverse complement strand
GTCCCAATTGCACAAGGATGCTTGGCGGAAGATCATAGAAGATCACTTCTCTGGGAAGCGGCCGGCCTTTTCTCCACATTTTTGCATGACCGGGGGGTATGCAATGGTTGCCCTTCCTGATAAAACCCGGCGGGCAGCGCCCCTTTCGAAATCGATCGGAATAATATTGGTGGATGAACTGCCTGTTTTGTTCGTTGAAGTACCCGCTCGTCCGGGCTCCACGATCACTTCTCCCGTCATAGGACCCATGAGCAGGAGTCCTGTCGTCTCTATGGTTCTCACGCTTTTCTTCATTTCTGTATTTCTCACGCTTTTTACCGCCGGCCCAGTCCGGCTTATCTGCGAGTACCGAGCCCGTTGACCATATCCCGGCAAAAACAAGCGCCAGGATAAAACTCATCTGAAACATAAACCGTTGCATAACATTGCTCCTATTTAAAAGGCGATAAAACGGATTCTTCATTGATCAGAAATGTTTAAGAGCAAGCTTCATGCCACGATTGGCCCCAGTTTTCCGATGCAGCCGACCCTGTTGATTTAAGGGAGGAATCCGTTCTTTTAAAACTCCGAGGGATATAATAAAACGGTAGGATAGCGGCCATATATGACCAGTGGTCCTATATGGATCGAGTTTTCAGTATTCGTAAATATCCCCCCGTTTTCTCAGGCTGTTTTTGCCACGAAACGGCCACCGGCTTTATGCCGGTGGCCGTTTAAATTTGCGGGCTGAAAGTCCGGCAATCCGGCTTACTTTTTGGTTGTTTTCTTGATTCCTTCCTTTCCCCCGGTCATTGGTCCCTGACCAGGTCCCGTGCGCTTACCCTTACCCTTGCCCTTACCGTCTTTCGGTCCCTGTCCTTTGGGTCCGGTTCCATCTTTATTCGGCATCTTAATCACCTCCTTTCTTGCGGCGAATGCTATCGACCACTAACTTTTTTATTTGAATTTTGAAACCGCATTTTTTATGCCCTTTGTAAAATCCTCCAAAGCACTTGAAGTTCCTTTGCCCAATTCTTTCCAACCCTCTCCGCCTGCCTGGCGGATATTGTTCATCCTCTCCTTCAAAGTCCGATAGTATTCCTCTATCCTCTTACGGTCCTCTTCAAACTCGACCCTGAATTTTTTCCCCAGGTTTTTGCTTTTTTCCGTCATATCTTCCGCGATGGATTTGAGGGCTTTGACCCGTTGCTCCAACTTTTCAATATAAAGCGTCTTTTCGCCTTCGGGCCTGCAGGTATCTACAGAAGAGGATTCCATCCTCATTTTATCCATCAGAGATTGATGATATTCCTGTCTTTCAAAAATTGGGTCGGTTTTTTGGTTTGTCATGGGTTACTCCTCCTGTCTTTTTTATAAAAGGTTCTAAATCGTTGTAAACTCCTGCATCATACCCATATACTTCAATTTATGTGCCACGCTTCCAGTTCAAGCGTATTGTCATCAACCGGCTAATATATATAAATAAATTTAATCCAAAAGCCCTGTTTTACAGATGGTAAAACAATTGAAAAAAGGTCATATCCAAAGCAACGGTCATATATGACCTTGTTTTTGGGAATAGCATCCAGG
>CAZAHK010000127.1:0-11186 GCA_964484555.1 uncultured Desulfobacula sp. | reverse complement strand
CCGTTGTCCTCTATACGGATGACGGCCTGGGCGCCGACCCGGCTGAGGCTTAAGGTGAATTCAGGGGCCCGGTCCGTTTCACTCATGGCCTGGGCTCCATTGGACAGAATATTTAAAAAAACCTGTTGAAGTTTACTGCCGTCGCACATGACAGGGGGCATGGCCTTCTCATAAACCCGGGTTATTTTGATGGTCTTGAAATCTATTTTATTTTTAGGATCATGGCCGGCGGATGCGAGTTCAATGGTCTTGTCCAGGAGTTCGGCAAGGTCGGCGCCGGAAAAAGCAGAAGCGCTCATTCTTGAAAAGGACAGCATATCGCTGACGATGCCGGCGGCCCGGCCGGCGGCATGACGGATATTGTCAAGAATCAGGGGAAGATCTCTTCTTGCGGCATAGGCCTTGATATCTGAAAACCGGATGCCGATATCGGCGGCAGCGGTTTCATTGACCGGAAGGCTTGTCAACAGCCTGTTTCTAAGGACATCGGTGTTTCCGATAATGCCGGACAAGGGATTGTTGATTTCATGGGCCATGCCTGCGGCCAGTCCTCCGACAGACATCATCTTTTCCGACTGGATGATCATTTCCTCGATCCTGACCTTTTCCGTGGTATCATCAATCCGGATGACGGCTCCTTTGACGGTATGGGTGACCAGGGGGTATACCGTGATATCCTCATATCGTTTTTCCTTTTCAGGTGTTTCCATGACCCTTGTCTGGGTATAGGGAATGCTGTCCCTGAAGGTTTTTTCGATCACCTCGGTTTCTTGGGGGGTAAAGGGCAGCAAATCCGTCAGAAGGCGGCCTTCGGCAGCCCGGGCCGAAATCCCGGTGGTTTTTTCGATTTTTTTATTCCACTGGAGGATTTTCATGTCCTGATCAATGGCGATGAGGGCCGAAGGCATGGAATCGGTGATGTTTTTCAACATGTTCTGGACGGTCACGGTTTCCTGCATGGCCTTTTTCAGCTTTTCTTCCTTTCCCATCCGGTCTTCAACCATCTGGTTGGCAAGCTTTCCCAAAAGTTTGAACTCATTAAAAATCAAAAGGCTCTCATTGATTTTGATGTCTGATACGGCGGCTTTCCGGAAAAAATCCGTAAACAGAGTCATTCCCTGGTAGAGCCGGTTGGTGATGAAAAAACCAAAGATGAGGGAAAGAATGGCCAAAAGGAAGGAAAACCAGAGGATGATCAGGATATTGCGTTTCAATTCGGCATTAAAGGCTGATTTTTCCGTTTCAATGATTTTTTCAATATCATCCAGGTATACCCCGGTCCCGATGATCCAGTCCAGGTCCTTGAGAAAGACCCCATAGGTGAGTTTGGTGGCAATCACACCGGTGGACGGTTTTTCAACAGGGTATTCAACATAGGCCATACCGTTTTTCACCCCGATCTCAATTAATTCCCGATAGACGGCCCCGATCTCCGGAGCCGTTTCCCGGATCACATTTTTCCGGTGAAACCGGTCCAGGGGGTGGCTCAGACAAAACCCGTCTTTTTCAAGAATAAAGGTGTACCGGTCCTTATCGGCCGAGGGTTGTGATATTCGATCGAGGATTTCATCCTTGATCGTCTCTTCCATGTCTTCCACATAAAAACCGGCGCCGATGGCCCAGTCAAAGGGCTCGAATTTTTTCACACAAATGATTTTCAGGTGGTCGATGCCCAGAGATCCGGGCTTGCTCCACCGGTATGGGTAAAACACCAGATCCTGTTCCCGGGCAAGGGACAGGATATCCCGGACCACAAAATTTCCGGCCATATCTTTCATGTCCAGCATATCATAGCCTTCCATTTCCGGGATATCGGCATTTAACACAGTGGTCCCTTTATGATTGAAGATAAAAAAATAGCCTTTGCCGTTGTCCCATTTGATGGTTCTCAGGGTTTCGATGATTCTGGATTTGAGGACGTCTTCCGGCACGGTATTCTTATCCGTGCCGTAAATATGGGAGGCAAGGGAATAGGCATCCTGGACCTTTTCCCGGACAAGGGCTTTCACCCGTTCTTCCGTGCTTGATTTTTTATAGTCAATAAAACGGATGGTATTTTTGATGTCATCCTGTAACCTGGTTTTATGGAGGTCTGTGTACTGCACCCGGATTTTGACGAGTTCATCTTTTTGTTTATGGTATTCTGAAAAGATCCAGAAACTGCCGATGGTGGGGGCGATAATCAGGATGGTGACCAAAATGCTCAAAAAACCGGTGCCTGACAGGGAGCGGGGATCTATGATATTTCTGAAATTCATTGCAATGAGAGCGTCAGATATTTAATATGGCCTACTGGGCCTGAATCATTCAAAAACATAGAGCAAGATATATGTGTAAAATTTTTAATTGTCAATAAATCAAAAGGCTGTGTGAATATTTACGGGATTGTGTTTAAAACGCTTGCAACCCAGGTCAACCAAAGATATAAGTACCTAAAATATAAGGGTAAAGGCAGAATAACAGCGGGGATGAAACTGCTCAAGAGTTCGGAAAACCGCTATTCTGCCTTTAAGATTTTAATAAGAAATGAATTTAAGGGCGGAAATTAAAGGGTATCGACAATGAGCGAGGTTGTACTGATCAATATTACAGGCAGGGACAGGAAAGGGCTGGATGCAAAATTTACAGGGATATTGGCGGAATACGGGGTCACCATCCTGGATATCGGCCAGGCCGTCATCCATGAACATATTTCTTTCGGGATTCTGGCGGAAATACCTGATCCCCTGGATTATTCCTCCATTTTCAAGGACATGCTGTTTGAAGGCCACAATATGGGGCTCCACATCGATATCACCCCCATTGACAGCCAGGATTATGAGAAATGGGTTCACGACCACGGCAAGGAGAGGCGGGTGATCACCCTTCTGGGCAGAACTATTTCGGCCCGCCAGATCTCGGCCGTGGCCGCCATCATTGCTGAAAACCAGTTGAATATCGACAGCATCAACCGGCTCACGGGCCGGATTTCCCTGAAACAGCCCCAGACCAATCCCAGGGCCTGTGTGGAAATGTCCGTCAGCGGAAAACCCCTGAACATCATCGGGATGCGGAAAAAATTCATGGAGATTTCACAGGAGACAGGGATAGACATCTCTTTTCATGTGGATAATATTTACCGGAAAAACCGGAAGCTGGTGGTCTTTGACATGGACTCCACCCTGATCCAGGCAGAAGTCATTGTGGAACTGGCAAAGCTTGTGGGGGCCGGGCGAGAGGTGGACAGGATCACCGAAGCGGCCATGCGGGGGGAAATGGATTTCAAGGAGAGTTTCAGAAAACGCGTGGCCCTGCTGAAAGGAATCCGCCAGGAACAGCTCGCCAAAGTGTCAGCGGATCTGCCTCTCACCGACGGGGCCGACCTGGTCACCAAAACCCTCAAAGGCCTAGGCTATAAACTCGGTATCCTGTCCGGCGGTTTCACCTTTGTGGGGGAATACCTTAAAGAAAAGCTGGGCTTTGATTATATGTTTGCCAATGAGCTGGATATCAGGGACGGGGTGGTGACGGGCGAGGTCGTGGGCGAGATTGTGGACGGACAGAAAAAAGCGGCCCTGCTGCGGCAACTGGCCCAGAGGGAGAATATAACGCTGGAACAGACCATTGCCGTAGGGGACGGGGCCAACGACCTCCCCATGATCAGCATTGCAGGTTTGGGGGTCGCCTTTAACGCCAAACCCATGGTCCGCCAGAAAGCTTCCAATAATATCTCAACCGTTGGTCTGGACGGTCTTCTTTACCTGCTGGGCCTCCATGAAAGAGAAATCAAAGACGAGGTCCGGCAATCGGCGGAATATTCCTTTGGATAAGATGCAAAAGCTGGCCCGGGATGTGAAACGCCTGGAAAAAGAAGTGGCCGCCTGCACCCGTTGCGGCATGTGCCAGGCCCATTGTCCCTTGTTTGAAAGGACAAGAAAGGAAGCCGATGTGTCCAGGGGAAAGCTGGTCCTGATCAACGGTTTGATCGACGGCCTGTTCAAGGACGCCAAAGGCGTCAACGAGCGTCTCCAGCGCTGCCTTTTGTGCGGGTCCTGCGCCCATGGCTGCCCCAGCGGGGTGGATACGGTGGGCATTTTCATCCGGGCCCGGGCCATCATCGCCCAATACCTGGGACTGCCCTTTGCGAAGAAATTGCTGTTCCGGCAGATCCTGTCCAGTCCTGAGCGGTTCAACGGGCTCATGAACCTGGCCGCTGCCTTTCAGAAGGTCTTTTTCCGGGAGGAGAACAATGCCCAGGGCACTTCCTGCGCCAGGACGGCCTCACCCCTGCTGCGGCGCCGGCACCTGGTTCCCTTGACGGAAACCGCCTTTACGCGGAGCCTCCACAAGCATGACGTCCGGAAGGAAGGGAAGGGGGTCAAGGTGGCGTTCTTTGTGGGATGCCTCATTGACAAGGCCTTTCCCGGTATCGGCCACAGCGTGGTGGATGTCCTGGATCATTTCCGGGCCGGAATTTTCATTCCTGCAGGCCAGGGATGCTGCGGGATCCCGGCCCTGGCCGCCGGTGACCTCAAGACCTTTGAAACCCTTGTCCGCTACCATGTGGATCTTTTTTCCGCAGAAAAATGTGACTACCTGGTAACGGCCTGCGCCACCTGCTCTTCCACCATCATCAAATTATGGCCTGCCCTGATGAAGGACAAGGACAGGGAATTGTTCAAAAAAATCCAGGCCCTGGCCGAGAAAACCGTGGACATCAGTTGGCTCATGGACAAACGCTTTGACCTGTCCGCGGCGGTTCCCGATTCCGGGAAAAAGCATGAGATCATGACCTATCATGATCCCTGTCATCTTAAAAAATCTCTGGGAATATCGGAAGAACCCCGCCGCGTCATCCTTGCCTCGGGCAATGACCTCAGGGAAATGAAAAACAGTGATGCCTGCTGCGGCATGGGGGGGAGTTTCAATCTCATGCACTATGACCTCTCAACCGGGATCGGTCAAATCAAAGCAGAGAACATTATCGCCACCGGGTGCACCACCGTGGCCACATCCTGCCCGGCCTGCATGATGCAGATCTCGGACATGCTGGCCAAAACCGGCAGGCCCGTCCGGGTGAAGCATCCGGTGGAAATCTATGCCGAGGCGCTGCCCATGGAATAATAGGGGGTCGGGTCCGCCACCCCGGCTTCGGCAAATCCTTTTTTCCGGTGAAGACAGGAATCGCAGAAACCGCAGGACCGGCCCTTTTCATCGGGATCATAACAGGAAAGGGTCAGGCTGTAGTCCACTCCCAGCCCCAGTCCAACCTTGATGATCTCGGCCTTGGACAGATGGATCAGGGGGGTTTCGATCTTCAGGAGGGTTTCCTTTGTGACCCCGGCTTTGGTGGCCAGGTTGGCCATTTTTTCAAAGGCCGAGATAAAATCCGGGCGGCAGTCGGGGTAGCCGGAATAGTCCACGGCGGTGACCCCGATATAAATGGCGGACGCCTTTAAAACTTCGGCCCAGGCCACGGCATAGGAGAGAAAGATGGTGTTCCGGGCCGGGACATAGGTGATGGGGATCTCGTCTTGTTTCAGGTCTTCAACAAGGCCGTGTTTGGGCACCTGTATCTCATCGGTCAGGGCTGAGCCGCCAAACTGCCTTAAATCAATATCAATAATCTTATGGGCCCTGGCGCCCAGGGCCTTGGCAACTTTGACGGCCGCCTCCAGCTCAACGGAGTGCCGCTGCCCGTATCTGAAGCTCAAACTGTAGATGTCCCTGCCTTTTGATTTTGCAATGGCCATGGCCGTGGTGGAATCGATGCCCCCGCTGGATAGAACAATGGCTTTGTCCGGCATGGGTGTTATACTCCTCTCTGGTCCGGGGTCCAGATGATTTTATGCTGCTGCAGGGACAGCCTTGCATGAAGATTGTCCTCAATGATCCGCCGGGCAAGGGCCTCGGGTGCGATAAGCCCTAAAACCGGGGACAGGTGAATTTTTTTCTGGGGCATCCTGCTTAATTTCTTTTCAATCATGGCCTTGGCAAATTCATAATCTTCCACGGAGCCGATGACGAATTTGATTTCATCCTCTTTGCCGAGATAATTTAAATTTTCCGGTAAGAAGGTATGGGATTCGTTGCTGGAAGGACATTTTACATCCACGATCTTGATGCAGGCTTCCGGAACATGCTGGATGCTGAGGCTGCCGTTGGTTTCCAGAAGCACCTGGTAGCGTTTTTCAAGCAGCAGGGCGATGAGGGCGGGCGCGGCCTCCTGAAGCAAGGGTTCTCCGCCCGTAATTTCAACCAGATTGCAGTTATAGGCCCCGACCTTGTCCAGGATCTGTTCCAGGGTCATGGAATGGCATTCTTCTTCGGCATACCGGGTGTCGCACCAGGAACAATTGAGGTTGCAGCCCGAGAGCCGGACAAAGATACAGGGCAGGCCGGAAAAAGTGGATTCCCCCTGGAGGCTGTAAAAAATTTCACAGACATTCAGCCGCATTTATTCCTCCCAATAGGCAGACCCGCATCCGGGGCTTTCGAATACCATGATCTTTTTAACCTTGGTCGATTCGGTGTTCAAGCGCAACGAGAGTTCAATAAATAAGAATTTGGCAAGGTTTTCCGATGTCGGGTTGATGGCCCCGAATTCGGCGATGTCATTGAGATTGGTATGGTCCAGCTTGCTTAAGACATCCTTTAGAACGCCTTTCACATCCCGGAAATCAATGCCGATGCCGAGCTTGTTCAGTTTTCTGCACTGAATATAGGCCTCGATGATCCAGTTGTGGCCGTGCAGGTTGGAACAATTCCCATCATACCCCTTCAGCGCGTGGGCTGCTGCAAAATGATCCTTGACATAAATTTCATACACACCCGGCATAGGGCCTCCTTATCCCATCATTGATCCAAAAATATCACCCATAAACTTTGTTCTAAACCGGAATTGTCAAGGGGGGATAAAAAAAGCCATTTGGCTTGTTGAATCTTTGTCACCTTTTTTGAACCAGGTCGGCTAAAAATCCGGAAAACGGTTCTATATTCTTTCTTACGCTTGCCTCTTCCAGGGCGGCCATATAATCATTGCGGGTTTCAAGCGGAATGACCGTCCATGGGTAGCCGCCGTCGGCTAACATAGCATTCATCAAAAATCTTCCCATGCGGCCGTTGCCATCACTATAGGGGTGAATATAAACAAAGAAAAAATGACCTAAAACAGCTTTTACAGCCGGTTCTTCTTCATCTTTTAAAAGAGAAAAGAATGCGGGCATAAGATCGCGCACCGCTTCCCACCGGGGGGGGATATGCATTGATTTCCGGATATAGACCGGTTGGTTCCGGTAACCGGCAAGGTCGGATGCACCGATAAGACCGGCGCTGACGCTTGGAGCAAATAATTCTCTGTACCATATGGAATGATCATTGCTCGCCACTTCACCCGGAGCGTTTTGGTTCAGAATTTTTGCCAGGCTTTTTTTCACTTCCTGAAAAGCTTGCCAATAGCCCCGGGCAGCCAGGGCATCGGCATATTCCTTGTCTTTGCGGTGGGTCTGGGGGTCCCAACTCCCTGAACGAACACGCTCGATCAGTTCTTCATTGACGCGATATCCTTCAATGGAAAGGGAGTGATAGGCATCCGTCAAATAGATTTCATCGACATGTTTAAGGTATTCATCAACGCTTTGGCGTACCACGGGCGCCTGCGGAAAGGTTTTAAGGACAAGGCCGCGCATCTCGGCCCAGAGCATCCGCATCCGATTGACATGGGGAGAAAGCTCGCGCCCGCTGAAAAGGACCGCAGGTTTTTCTTCAAAGGGATCATTTTCCGTAATGCTGTAACCGGCAGCTCTCATGGCCCCCAGAATATTGTCGGCAATACCGTCTTTCCCCATATTCCGGAACGCTCCGGCAAGCCTGCCGGCCACCGTGCTGTGCCCCTCTTCAAGGAGTCTGTGCAGGATTTCGGAAGCATCGGAGATCATGGACAGCGCGGCCCGGGCCTCGATGGCGGCATTTGAAAAATAGCCGGGCGCACATGATATCAAGGCAGCGGGCAGGGTCATCATCCGCAGGTTTTCCCTGATTTCCATATCCTTCCTGCCCGGCAGGTTCAGGCGAAGGTCCAGGATCGAGGTTTCATGAAGCAGGGTAACCGGCTTGTTCCCCCCTTTTGGAGACCGGACAAGCAGTTGATGGGGCACGGTCCGGTTGCCGCCATGAAGGCTCAGGGAGTGTTCCGGGGAAAGGCACCATTGATCACCAAATCTGGATTCAAGATAATCGCCGCAAAAGCCCCAGAATGACGCATACCAGGCCGTACTCTCTCCGGGCGGGTCCTCGGGACGGGCCGGAATATACCATCCTTTCATCACTTCTTTGATGAAGCCGTTTTTGACAAGACGTTCCCGGTGAGTCCGGGTCATGTTTTTGGTTTGGATTGCAACAATCCCCTGGTCCTGAAGTTTTTTCAGAACAGCGAGGGATTCTGCAAGCTTATCCTGTGGTGTCGGCATGGGTGACCTATATATGATGTGTCATTTTCAGGGTATTCTATTTTAATATTTTTAGGTTTTTGTGTCAAGCGGTCTTTAGGTTATTCGGTTGTGTTGTTTTTAGGTTTTTGTGTTAAAAAGTCTTCTTTTTATTCAATTCTTGCAACAATCCTTGAAATTCTCAAACTCAAATATTCCTGCATCATGATTAATTCATAGTCGGATTTTCACCCCAAAACTTTTTGTGTAATGAATTATCGTCATTAATAACAATAGGTTAGGAGTGGCGGTTGACCGCCACTAGGTTTCGGTACCTCCGCCCGTTTACCGGTTTTGGGGTGTGTTTCCCGTCTATAATAGCTGCCTGCGTACTTGCCCTTCTCCTATCCTTCGGCTATTTTCAACAAAGTATATTATATACAGGAATACCAAAGAATGGCTTCTGATGCTGATCTTAGTCTATATAGTTGAACACCTATCTACAAAAAATTATTCATGCCAACTACAAAATATGGTGGTTGACCTTAATTCAAAAAAGAAGGTTTATCATTATAGTTCAATAAAAACTACTTGGTTACGCCCATTATCTTTAGCCTTGTATAAAGCTTCATCAGCCACTGCAAGTATTTCATCCGCTGTGTTATCCCTTCTTGTACTTGTGGCGCCGATACTGACCGTAATACTCACCTCCCCCGATCTTGTGATTATTTTATGATTTGCTATTTCAGCCCTCACCCGCTCGTAGATATTTTCTTCAGCCAATCCGGTAGAATCGGGCACAATGATTAGAAACTCCTCTCCACCGTATCGGCCGATGAGGTCATAGGGCCGAAGAATTTTCTGGATAGCTTTGACAAAGCCACACAAAACATCGTCACCCACCTGGTGGCCATGTTTGTCATTGACACTTTTGAAGTAATCAATGTCACATAACCCAATGCTTAATTTTGAGTTTTCCCTGTTAAATCTGCTCAATTCTTTATTTAGATTGTCTAAAATAGCAAGCCGATTCGGGGCTCCAGTTAAAGGATCGTGCGTGGCCCTATGTTCCAGTTTCAAGTTTAGTAATTCCAATTCCTTTTTAGCCTGCTTCTGTTCAGAGATGTCGCGGGCCACTGCCTGAAAGCCTACAACACGACCATCTTCCACGAGCAACTGGGTATTTTGCCCAAGCCAGATCTCATGTCCGTCTTTTGCGATAATAAGATATTCGAAATAGGTATTGGGGATCATCTTTACAAACTGACGACCGAAGATTTTCAAGGTCTCTTCACTCATTTCCAGACTTATCAATGCCGGATAATGTGTCCCAATAAGCTCTTCTTCTTTGTATCCCGTAATACGGAGTCCCGCCGGATTCATAAAGGTGAAGTGTCCGCTATCGTCCGTCCTGAAGACGAGATCACTCGCATTTTCAACAAATGACCGGAATCGTTCTTCACTCTCTCTCAGTGCTTCATCTGTTTTTCTGCGTTGTGTGACATCCGTAAGCACAGAAATTTTTCGATTTTTTAAAAAAGTAGATCTGAACTCTATGTATTTTGACTTACCATTTTTACATTTGATTTTAAATTCACGATTCGTTCCCTGACCTGGGCAATTGCTGTCATCGATCCATGTTTCAGAGACCTTCTTTCGATATTCTTTATCCGGATAGGCTTTCTTAAACCAGTCTTTTTTGGTAGAGATATCTTTAAGTGCATACCCTGTTATTTCAGTAAAATGAGGATTTACATAGATGTATTTACCGTGGTTATCAATCAAGGTAATTCCGTGGGGTGTGCTTTCAAGAATTGTTGAAAGTGTTTCTTTTTCTTCTTGCCGAGCCTTTTCTAACTGCTTGCGATTAGTGATATCACGCCAAACAGTGTGAATTACCTGGTTACCTTCCTGGTTAGAAATTGTTGTTAAAAGAACTTCTACAGGGAAAACTTCTCCATTTGCTCTGATGTGGTCCCATTCAAACCTATGACTGCCGCATTCTAATGCAATAGCCATCATCTCTTTTGCTTTTATGACGGAGTCTTTGCCATCTGGCTGATAGCCCGGGGATAGTTCTGAAGGATGGGTTTTCAGAAGTTCAATTTTGTTTTTATACCCCAGCATGTCTATAGTTGCCTGGTTGCAGTCAACAAATTTTTCATTTTCGATTATCAAAATAGCATCTTTGGATTTTTCGAATAGAATACGATACTTATCACCGCTGTTTTGTGCAGCGCATTTTTCCATCTCTTTCTTTAATTCTGAAATCTGTTGTTTCAATTCTACATAAGTTGGTTCTTTTGCCATATAAAACCTCTTTTAAGGTCGAAATGAACTTTAAACTTTACAGAGAAATCTTTAAGCGTTTTGGTCAAATTCAACGGAGATCAGACTACAATAAATATTGGTTCAAAACAAATTTAATTTCCGAAATAGAATTCAACTTGAAAGGGATAGTTAAATTAATCATGATTGAATTAATTATATATTGATTATTTTGCTCAGGACCTGAAATTTTTTTTACAAAACCGGTTAAAATTTGATCTATATATTATATCGTTTAATGCGGGATAATGGCCAGGAAAGCAGTCTGTGGCTCATATATTTGAATTGAAATTTCAAAACTGGGAAAAGGCCACCATATATGGGGTTGCCTAAAATTTATCTGGACTGTGCACTACGAATGCCACTAAACGCTTTTGAATTCTGGAGCATCCTGAATATAGACCCAGAATAAGCGTGTTCTCGTAAAAAAAATACTTGTAAACAATTGGGCGG
>CAZAHK010000126.1:10113-11423 GCA_964484555.1 uncultured Desulfobacula sp. | reverse complement strand
AGTGTTACCCAATTTTCATAATTTTTTTTGAAAAATAATTGACCTATTACAATTACGGAGCCATTCTCAAATCCAATACCAGTTCGGGCAGTACAATCTCGCAATCTGAAATTCCACATACCGCTGCCACGGTTTGGGATTTTAGCCTCATGAAAGATCTTTACAGTTTTAAAAATTACGGGGATGTGCAATTGAAGCTTTCCGTTAAGAATGCCTTTGATACCTTTTATGCCGGTAATGAAGACAGTTATATGCCGGGCCGGACCTTCTACGGGGGGCTGGTCTATCGTTTTTAATGGTATGCCGGCGGCTTTATCTTTCGGGGCCATCTTGAAAAAATCGGTCAAGCCATTAGTATAATAAAAAGAACGCGTCAAGAAGCACGCGTGAATCATTCAATCCTTAAAAAGGAGGTATTCCATGGCCGAGACAAAGCTTGCCGGAAACCCGGTAAACCTATCAGGTGAATTCCCCGGAAAAAAAAGCAGCATCAGGGAATTGACGGCAGTCAAACAGGATCTGTCCGTCATTTCCCTGGACGATTTCAAAGGCAAACAAAAAATCTTAAACATCTTCCCCAGTATTGATACCGATGTCTGCGCCACCTCGGTCCGGACCTTTAATAAAAAGGCATCGGAACTGAAAAACACCCAGGTCATCTGCCTTTCCTTTGACCTTCCCTTTGCCCTCAAGCGGTTTTGCGGGGCTGAAGGCATAAAGGATGTGGTAACGGCCTCCTTGTTCCGCAATCCCGAATTTGCCGCAACCCATGGGCTCCTGATGATGGACGGGCCTTTGAAGGGCCTTGCCGCCCGGGCCGTTATTGTGCTGGATGAAAACAATACAGTGATTCACGCCCAACTGGTGGACGATATCAAAAACGAGCCCGATTACAGCGCAGCCCTGGCCGCCCTTTAGGCAGGCGCCTTGGTTTTATGATGACCCATAATTTTCGGGAGGTCCTATGAAAGGCATAGTGAAATGGATAGGCATCATCGGCGGTGTATTCCTGGTGCTGATCATCGCAGCCGCCCTCATCATTCCCAGGGTGATGGATATTAAAAAATATAAGCCGATGATCCAGGAAAAAATCGCATCCGCCACCGGGCGGACCTTTACCTTCGGCGACGACATGGATGTATCCGTCTTTCCCTGGGTGGGGGTCAGGCTCACGGATCTTCATCTGGGAAATCCGGACGGATATCAGGAAAAAGACATGGTGGCCGTAAAGGGTTTTGAAGTCAGGCTCAAGGTCATGCCGCTCTTGTCCAGACAGATTGAAGTCAAAACCTTTGTCCTGGACAGTCCGA
>CAZAHK010000126.1:0-10013 GCA_964484555.1 uncultured Desulfobacula sp. | reverse complement strand
TTTGAAAAACCCGTTGGGATTTCCTTCAGCCTCAAGCTTGACGGCAAACCGGTTCTGCTTGAAGGCAGTGTAGGGCCGGTGGGCAAATATCCGGGCAAGGGAACGGTCCCGTTGGATTTGGTATTAAAAGCAGTGGACCAACTGGACCTCAAAATTAAGGGAAGCCTGACGGATCCCTTGGCTACCCGGGGATTTGATCTGGATATCCAGGTGGCCCCCTTTTCTCCTAAAAAACTGGCCCAGGCCTTGAATCAGGACATTCCTCTGAAACCCAAAGATCCGGGAGTTTTGGAAAAACTGGCGTTGACCGTAAACGCAAAAGGTAATCCGGCCCGCGTTTCCCTGTCTTCCGGGGAATTGGTTCTGGATGATTCAAAGCTTGTTTTTTCCGCTGACGCCAAAGAGTTTTCCCTGCCGAATGTAAAATTTGATATCCAACTGGACCATATCGATCTGGACCGGTATCTGCCCGAATCAAAAGCAAAAGAAGGACTTCCGTCATCGACGGCGCCTGCAGCGGCGCCGCCGGATTCAAAAGCGAAGAAAACAGACTACGGCCCCCTGCGAAAATTGATTCTGGATGGAAAGGTTAACATTGCAAAACTCAAGGCCCGGGACGCAACCGTTGAAAACATGGTGGTTCATGTCCTGGCGAAAAACGGGGTCATTACTGTTGATCCGTTAACCCTGGACCTTTATCAGGGAAGTATCGTATCAAAGGTTGAAATCAATGTGCAAAAAGATGACCCGGCAACCCAAATGAATCTGGACGCCCGGGGAATTCAGGCCGGTCCTCTGATCAAGGATACCGTCAAAAAAGAATGGATTGAGGGAACCCTGAAAGCAGGCCTTGGCCTTTCAATGTCAGGGGATGACCCTGAAACCGTCAAAAAGACCTTGACCGGTCAGGGGGAATTTGTCTTCACAGACGGGGCCGTCATCGGTATTGACCTGGCCGATACGGTCAGAAGCCTTCAATCAAAACTGGGTGCAGGGGAAGAATTAAAAGAAAAGCCGAAAACGGATTTTGCAGAATTTAAAATTCCCTTTACCGCCAAAGACGGTCTTATCCGGATTGACGGCACCAGCCTTTCATCCCCCCTGATGCGGGTGACGGCCGGCGGTACGGCCCATCTGGCCACCGAAGCCCTGGATTTAAAGATTGATCCGAAACTGGTGGCCACCTTAAAGGGCCAGGGGGATACCCAGGCGCGTTCAGGCTTGACCGTGCCGGTTCTGGTCACGGGTTCCTTTTCTTCCCCCAAGGTTCGGCCGGATATTAAAGGAATGCTTGGCACCGGTACCGGCCTTGATCCGGAAACACTGAAAAAACAGGTTCTGGGCGGAGGAAATGATCCTGAACAAAAAATCACCCCGCCGGATGTAAAACAACAGATCAAAGATCTGTTGCCGGGTTTTGGCAAATAACAAAGAACGATGGAGATGCATATGACTGTATTCAAGCATAAACCGACGCGGATGGGGGGTCTGTTTTTGGCCCTGGTATTAGTGGGCTTGCCCTTGACGGCGGCTTTGGCCAATACCTCCCTTTTAAATAAGGGCAGTGAATTGATGAAATCCATGGGAGCAGGAAGCCCGGCCGGCAGCCTCAGCACCGATGAAATTGGCGCCGGTTTGAAAGAAGCCCTGAAGGTCGGCTCCGGGAATGTGGTGACTCAATTGGGAACAACAGACGGGTTCAATACGGATTCCAGTATTCATATCCCCCTGCCTGCCGGCCTGGATAAGGTCAGATCCGTTCTTTCCAAGGTGGGGAAAGCCTCCCTTCTGGAAGATTTGGAATTAAAACTGAACCGGGCCGCAGAAATAGCAACGCCCAAGGCCAAGCAATTGTTCTGGAATGCCATTGCCGCCATGACTCTGGAGGACGCCAAAGGCATCCTGAACGGCCCGGACGATTCAGCCACCCGATATTTTAAAGGGAAGATGACGCCTGAGCTGGCCCGGGAAATGACGCCCGTCATCGAAGAAAGCCTTTCGGGCGTGGGTGCGGTCAAGGTCTATGATGATGTCATGAAACAATATAAGGCCATTCCCTTTGTGCCGGACGTTAAAGCTAATTTGACGGATCACGTGGTTGAAAAGGGCATGGACGGCATTTTTTATTATATGGCAAAGGAAGAGGCGGCCATCCGCCAAAATCCTGCCAAGCGGACCACGGACCTGTTGAAAAAGGTATTTACTAAATAGACGCGGATGTTGATCGTATACTTCCGGAAAACTGAAAAGGGATTGAGATAATTATGGATGTGACATTCTATGGTGCGGCAGGTGAGGTGACCGGTTCCATGCATCTTCTGGATACGGGCGCGGACCGGATTTTATTGGATTGCGGGATGTATCAGGGCAGGCGTAAGGAAAGCACGGAGAAAAACAGGAATTTTCCTCTGGACAGAAAAGACATTACCAATATGGTGTTGTCCCATGCCCATATTGACCACTCCGGGCGGATTCCCGTACTGACCGGCAAGGATTTTTCAGGACGGATCATCACCACGCGGCCCACGGCCGGCGCCCTTCAGTATATGCTCATGGACAGCGGCCATATCCAGGAGTCGGATGCCCAGTATTTGAATTATAAATCTTTGAGATCCTTTTTATACCAGCAGGAACAGAACAATACCCAAAAGCAGATTACCGAGAGGGGAAAAAGCGATATCAAAAAACTCCTGAAAAAAAATGCCTATGACCTCAACAACGAGTCCATCAAAGATCTTCAGAAAAAAAACGGGCTGGATATCATCACCCCCCTGTATACCATGGAGGAGGCCCGGCGATCTCTGGGTTTCATCGATGGGTATCCCTATAAGTATCCGGTGACCATTGGAAAGGACACCACGGTGAAATTTTATGTGGCCGGCCATATCCTGGGCTCAGCCTTTTCTTTGGTGACCATCAAAAAAGACGGCAGGTTTTTCAGGGTGCTCTATACCGGAGATGTGGGCCGGTTCGGGAAACCCATCCTGCAGGACCCGACCCTGGTCTTTGATGAGGAAGACCGGGACATTGATCTGTTTATTACGGAAAGCACCTATGGGGACCGGGAGCATGATCCCGTGGCCGAACTGGGATCAAGCCTGAAACGAGTCCTGATCGAGACCTTTGACCGGGGGGGATCCGTGATTATCCCTGCCTTTGCCTTTGGCCGGACCCAGGAATTGATTTATATGATCCATGAGCTGTATGACAAAAAAGAGGTTCCGAGGATGCCCGTGTTTGTGGACAGTCCCCTGGCGTCCAACCTGACCCGGGTGTTTGGCGAACATCTGGAAAGCTATGACATGGACACCCATGAAGCCTTCCTGAAAAAAGGCATCAACCCGTTTTATTTCAACAAGATCAGGTTTGTCCAGACCGTGGAGGAATCCATGCGCCTGAACCAGGATGAATCCTCCCATGTGGTGATTTCCGCATCGGGCATGTGTGAGGCCGGGCGAATCCTGCATCATCTTCGGTACAAGGTTCATAACCCGAAAAACACCATTCTTCTGGTGGGATATATGGCGGAAAACACCCTGGGAAGGCGAATTGAGGAATTCGGCGAGGCCATGGCCCAAAATGAAAAACAGGACCCGCCGGAATTGAAAATCCTGGGGAAGACCTATCCCTTGCGCGCCAAGGTGGAAAAAATCGGCGGATTCAGCGCCCATGGGGATAAACATGAACTTGAAAGCATTATTACAAAATCCAATCTGAGGATCAAGAAAATCGCCGTCGTCCACGGCGAAGCCTCCCAGAGTGCCGCCTTTGCCCAAACCCTCAGAAGCAGGGGCCATGACGTGGTTGTGCCGAAATCCGGGGATGTGCTGCCCTTTGGATAAAAGGTCACAGGGGGCGCTACAGGATTTAATACCCGGTCAGCTCAACATAGCCCGACCCTTTTATTCCTTTGCCGGTAAAGCGGACCGCCCCTTCCCAATAGGTGACCATATGGGTGTGTTCCTGGTTTTGGATCACAGGGGCTGCCAGGAGAAACAACTGCTTTGAAGGAATGGAGATTTCCCAGTTCAGGGGGTAGCGTTTCCCTGTGGCAGGGCTTTCCCAGTATCGGGTGGGGTTCAGTTGAAACTCTGTTTCCGACAGGATACGAACCCTGCCGTCTGAATCGGAAAGGCTGCCGAATCCGAATCCGTTGGAGATGCCCTCCTGGTTTCTGATCCGGCACAGCATCAGGCTTCTCCCGTCTTCCAGATGAATCGAGAACCAGTCCCATCCGGCGGTGTTGGCGCTTAAGGCGCTGGTGCTCCATTCATGGTCAAACCAGGACCGGCCTCTGACGGGGTAGGCTGTTCCATTGATTTCGACTTTACCGGAGGTCTGGATATCCGGAAAGGAATAATAATAGGAGGCGTTGAATGGTTCCGGGCCCTTTCTGCTGAAACCCTTGTCCCCCTGGAGGATAACCGGTTTTTCCGCGAATAAGGTCAGATCAAGACGGATTTCTTCATCAGAAGCCTCTAAGAATATCCCTCCGTCCTTTTCCCGGACCTGCCAGTCATCAATCCAGACCCTGTAGGGGGCCGCTTGGGCTCCGGCAATGTCAAGGCTCTGTCGGTTCATGCGAAATTTGGAATAAAACCGGCCGGCCTCTGTGTCGGTGACGGCATAATGTGCAAAATACAATTGCCGGGTTCGCCATTTTGAAGGGCCTGCTGCCGGTTCACAGGAGAAGGCATGGCGAAAAAAGGTCAGTTGATATCCAAAGTGCCGGCCTTCAGGGGTTTCAAGATTCCCTGTATAATACCACCATTCGGTTCGAAAGGCGTTGTGGGGACCTGAATCCCGGGGGAACACAATATCAGCCGGCCTGGATGCCGCCTGGAAGCAATCATTGGGAAGGGATTCAGACAGGGCCCGGACAATATTGATCCCTTCGGGTTCAGGCGCTCTGCTACATCCTGCCGTTGCCAAGACCGAAATAAGGGCAGCCGGAAAAAAGATCCAGGCGAAAAATATAAAGATTTTTTTCATAGGTCACTCCATGTGCAGGGCTTTTGATATGTCGGATCTTCCGGCATGGACGGCAGGGAAAATACCGGCGCCCAGGGCCGTAAGGCTGGAAAAAACAAGGGCCTGGATAAAAATACCCGGGCTCAGGACCATATCATAGGTCCAGCCAAAAGACCGTTGATTCACAATATCAATGAGGACCCAGGCCAGAAAGAGGCCGAAGGGAAGGGCGGCCGTCCCGGCGATCAATCCATTGAAAAAGCATTCCGTCAGCAACAGGCGCCTTGTCTGCCGGGGTTCAGCCCCACAGGCCCGGAGGATGCCGATTTCCCGTGTCCGTTCCAATAACAGGGACAGAATGGAATTCAGGATACCCGTCAATGCCACAAGCGCAATCAGGAACTGCAGGGCTGCGGTAATGGCAAAGGTCTTGTCAAACACCTCAAGAATGCTTTGTTTGATGGATTCCCCTGAAATCACTTCCACCAGGGAGGTGTCCGGGATAAGCTCCCGGATTTTTGTTATAACCGGTTCAACATCGGTTCTGTTATGAAGAAAAATTTGAAGGGCCGTGATATCGTCATACCCCCAGTAATGTTTCATGGTGTCCCGGCTGACAATGATCCGTCCGCCTCCCATGAAAAAATCCCGGAAAATCCCGGCAACATTAAATTTTACAGGACCTTGGCGGGTTTCCAGAATCACCTGGGAACCGGCTTGGGCCTTGACCTGGTTTTTCCGGGCAAAGATTTCCGTAACAAAAATCCATCCGTCCCGGAGCCGGTCTTCCAGTTGGTCTTTGGGCACCTGTGTCCATGACCATTCTTTAACGGACCGGTCCGAGGCATAGGAAAACAGATGCACCTCGCCCGAGGTCTGGGAATAAACCCTGTGAATATTATAGGCAGACAGATCTGAAATTTCCGGCAGGGACTGAATTTTTTCAACCAGGCCGGGGTCCAGGCCCCTTTGCAGTTCATCGGCGGACGAGACATGGACATGACCCCCGATATGACCGTCCACCCAGTCCATGATGGAAAACCTGAAACCGGCAGTCATGATGTCAATGCCGATATACACGGCGGTCACCACCATGAGGGACGCCGTCATGACGCTGGTCCGGCTCAGGGATCGCGTGATATTCCTGAGGGCCATCTTGAACAGGGTAGGGGTGCGGTCGGCTGAAACCGCCAGCAGAAGTTTTACCGACAAAAGGATAAATGCAGGGATGAGAAGGGATGATCCGGCAAAAATCAGGAACACATAAACATAATCCATGGCCGGGTGAATATGGAAGGTGGTTAGAAAACCGGCAGCGCTGAGGATCATAACTCCCCCGGTCAGGGTTAACCCGGGAATAAAGCGTTTCATTTTTTTTTCCGGGGCGGATCGCTGCATCAGGGTGATGGGGACCGTCCGGGAAGCGCCCAGGGCCGGCAGAGCAGATGCGGCAAAGGATGCGGCAATGCCGGCCAGAACGCCCTTTAAAAGGGTTCCAGGGGTGATATGGGTCTGGGTCACGGTCAATACAAAATACATATCCGAAACCGTTGCAGAGACCGCCTGAACGGCACCTTTGCCCAAGAGAATGCCGAGCCCCGCACCCAGAAAGGAGCCGGCCAGGGCATAGACCATGATCTCCAACATCACCATTTTGAAAATATCCCTGTGGTCGGCGCCCAGGGCCTTGAGGGTTCCCATGAGTTTTTTCCGGCTGGAAACGGAAAAGGACACGGTATTGTAGATCAGAAAAATTCCCATGAACAGGGCCAGCATGGAAAAGGCGGAAAGGCTGGTTTCAAAGGAAGATGACAACCCGCGCAGGGCTGAGTTCTGCCGGTCTGTTTCCACCAGAAAGGTTCCCTGGGGCAGGAGGGAGCGGATGTTTTCAATCTCTGTGTCATTTTTCAGGATCAGATCCAGCCTTGTGATGCGGTCTTCCATGCCCAGGATTTCCTGGGCCGTGGATATGTCGGTGATGATAATCCCGGACAGGGCCTTGCCTGAATTTGGTTCCCGGTCATCCAGAAATCCGATGACCTCTGCCTGAACTTCCCGACGGCCAAAGGACAAGACCAGGCTGTCATGGGGGGCAAGACCATGGCTTTCGGCAAAGACACCGGAAATCAGAACCCCGGCCGGACGGGTTAAAAGAGCTGAAATATCAAGGGAATTTGAATCTTCTGATACGGTTACGGCCAGTTTTCTGAAATATTGTTCTGAAAACGGGTCAATCCCCATGAGGGTCAGGGTCCGGTTGTCCAGCCGGGGCACCTTGACATGGGATGAGATGATGGGTGCGGATCGCTTGATCCCTAGCCGGGTCCGGATATCGGTAAAAAGGGCCTGGGGGATGGAAAAATCGCTGCCCGTCACCTGGTGAGTGGATGCGGCCGTAAGAAGGGATGTGGAAAGTTCAAAGGAACGGGCAATGCTTTGTTTGGCAATGTCTATGGCCACCACACCGGCAACCCCCAGGGCAATGCCGAATACCAGCAGAAGGGTTGTGAAGGGCCTTTTCCGGCCCATTCTCAGGCTGATCCGAAGGAGCGCCGGGGATATCATGAAAGGGCTTGATCCTTTTGCCGGAGAACAAGACCCCTGTCCCGGACTGCATAGATATGGTCTGCATAGGTCATGGCATCGGCACTGTGGGTGACCATGATCAAGGTTTTATGGTGCTGCCGGACCAGATCCGTCATTATTTCCAGAATGATTTTACCGGTTTCCACATCCAGGTTCCCGGTGGGTTCATCGGCCAGAAGGATATCCGGGTCATTGACCAGTGCCCTTACAATGGCCACCCGCTGCTGCTCCCCGCCGGATAACCGGTCCGGGGTGTCGTTTTTCCGGTCCATGAGCCCCACAGCGTTCAGAAGGGTGTGGGCGGAGTTCAGATATTTTGCTTTGGGAGTCTTGTCCAGCTCTGCGATGAGGGTCACATTTTCAAGGACCGTCAATACGGGAATAAGGTTGAACGACTGGTAGACAAATCCGATATGCCGGCGCCGGAAAATGGTTCTCTGGGTATCCTTCATTGCGGAAAGAACAGCATCACCGATGCGGATGCTGCCGCTATCCGACAGGTCGATGCCGCTGATCAGGTTCAAAAGCGAACTTTTGCCCACCCCGCTTTTTCCGATGATGACCGATATGCTGCCAAAAGGGAATCGGGCGTTCATATCCTTAAAAATAACCTGCTTTTCCTTGCTGTTGCCAAAGGTTTTATGAATATCGGAAAGCCTGATTTCCATCGTCACCATCTCCCTCACGCTTGGGTTTCATAAAGGTCCTGGATCACTCCCAAGGCAATCTTATGGGTGGACAAAGCGCATTCCCGGGCCATGCTGGCATTGATGATCTGCCCCTGGTTCATGATGCCGACGCAAAAGAGCCGCGGCGAGGCAAAGGATTCTCCTTCACCTGTTCCGGTCATAACCCTGAAGCTTTCAGGGTCTATCAGAATCCCCTTGTTTTCCAGCCGGACAAGGCCCGATGCCGGTAAATGTTTTGCCAGGGGAGAGGGGTTATGGTCATAGGAAAGGGATTGCCCCCTGGCATCCACGACAAACCGGAAGGTCTGTCTCAGAACGCTGTTATCCTGGTCATGATAATGAAATTCAAAGCCGCAAGGGTCCGGGCTTTCCATAGATCGATGCGGACCCTGCAACCGGTGGATGGTCAACAGGCCAGATTCCAGCAGGGCCAGCATTTTTTCCGCATTCATGAGGGGAATGGGGGCGGCATGGGCCATGAAAACGGATTTATAGGCATCAAATTTTTGGCGCTGTTCAGGGGAGGATTCGATATAGAGGGTTTTCAGGATTTCCGTGGATTGGAACAACAGGGTCTGCCACAGGATATCCCCCCTAGGGGTATCCCCGTTTTTCGCCTGCCGGATATCTTCTCTTAACATAGACGCCGGATCTTTTTGAGGGCGCAGCACGGCTTCCCAATCCATGGGCCTTCCATAGGCAGATTCCAGTTCCTGCCGGAGCAGCCTGAAAATATCGGCCAATTCCAGCCGGCCATTTTTTTGAGCGCTTAATTTTTCTATCCCTGCTTTGGAAAAAAAACGATTTTGATGATTTCCGATGCGGCCCCTTACTTTGGGCAATAGGCCTTTCCTTGAAAACAGGGCGACCCGGCGGGAATTTATTGCCGGCAGATATCTGAGGGAGCCGTTTTCCTGCCTCATGAACCGGCCGTCCGAGAGCAGGGTCAGGGTGGCATCAATGGCGCTCAGGCTGGTTCCGATGACCGCAACCCGTTCGCCCTGGGGGATTTGTGCCGTCAAGGCCCCTGCCGGCCAGGGAGACGGAAAATGGCCGGGTCCCATGGGCCGGCCGAACCAGTAACCCGTTGCAAGCAGTGCTTTTTCTGTTGGAAAGCTTTCCAGGTCCCGGGTTTCCCGGTTCAGGGCAAAGAGACTGAGGTGTGATCCCTGATCCTGGATGTCTATGACTTCCCAGCCTTTCCGGATCATCAGGGTGACCTCCTGTTGTTGAGCCAGTTGTACAGCCGTTTTGAACCGGTCCTTGAGATATTCTCCCATCACCATCCGGGGCGGGAAGTCTTTATGGGAGGGATCTGCCCCAGCCTCTGAAAACCATTCACAGAGTTCCGGATATTGCATTTTCAGATGGGTTTCATGGGCCGCCACCCAATGGGTAAAATCCTCGGGACAATGGGCATTAATGCTCATGTCGCCGGTCCGCATATTGATGATATGAAAGGGAAAAACCTGGTCCCGGCCGTAGGGGAGCCCCGGTCCCGGGGATTGGGTCTGCTCGAATACAAGGATGCGGATAGCCTGCTTTGGACGCCGCCCTTTTTCCCTTTGGCGTTGATTCATGCGGATGAATTGGTAGAGCATGGCCGTACCGGTGAGACCACAGCCGATAATGGCCAATGAAGCTGTTTCTTTCATCTTTAAAATCCGATTCAGCCTCAATGATCTCATGTATACTAATTTCTCAATTTCAGTTCAAAGGGATGGGGGTTTAAATAGGTCTGAACCTTGAGCCAGGGCTGGTCATATT
>CAZAHK010000125.1:0-11497 GCA_964484555.1 uncultured Desulfobacula sp. | reverse complement strand
CACGGCATGGCCCCCATTGTGAGCCAGCTCGTCCTGGACGGCATCATCCGCCCCATGGCCGTGCATCAGATGGAAACCTTCAATGCCGGCGTCACCTTTGCCCGGTCCGAAGGGTATATCTCGGCCCCGGAATGCAACCATGCCATTGCGGCCACCATCCGTGAGGCCCTCAAAGCCAAGGAAGAAGGCAAGGAAAAGGTCATCCTCTTCAACTGGAGCGGCCACGGTCTTGTGGATCTGGGCGCCTATGAAAATTTCTTCAGGGGAAAACTATCCGACCATGAGCTGCCCCAATCGGAAATTGATGCCGCTTTGAAGGATCTTGAATCCCTGCCCAAGCCCAGACAAGCTAAAAAATAAACCCGTACAAACAGCCCGGAATCTGCCGACGACATACCAGGCCGGTTCCGGGTTTCTTTTTCAACCCCGAAAATAAAGGAAAATATCCATGGAAAATAGAATTCATAATTTTAATGCCGGACCTGCCGCCCTTCCTTTGCCTGTTCTTGAAGAAATCCGGGACTCGTTCTTAAATTTCAACGGCAGCGGCATGTCCATCACGGAAATCAGTCACCGGTCCAAAGGGTTTGAAGCGGTTTTAAACGATGCCGTTGCGCGGACGAAAAGGCTTTTAAAACTCAACGACAATTACGAGGTCCTCTTTCTCCAGGGCGGGGCCAGCCTTCAGTTCTGCATGATCCCCTTGAATTTCCTGGCCGACGGCGGAAGCGCGGATTATGTCAATACCGGCACCTGGGCTGCCAAGGCCATAAAAGAAGCCCAGATCCAAAACAAGCCCGTCAAGGTGGCCGCCTCTTCCGAAGACCGGAATTTCTGCTATATCCCCCGGAATATTGCCTTTAACAAGGAGGCGGTCTATGTGCACCTGACCTCCAACAACACCATCAAAGGCACCCAGTGGGCCTCCCTTCCTGATACGGGCAAGATCCCCATGGTCATTGACATGAGTTCGGACATCATGTCCCGGCCCGTGGATATGGAGCATATCGGCATGATCTATGCCGGGGCCCAGAAAAATATCGGCCCGGCCGGCGCCTGCATGGTCATTATCCGCAAAGACCTCCTGGACCTCTGCCCGGACAATATCCCCACCATGCTCAACTACAGGACCTTTGCCGAAAAGAATTCCATGTACAATACCCCGCCCTGTTTCGGTATATATACCATACAGCTTGTCTTAAAATGGCTGGAGGAGACCATTGGCGGTCTTGAAAAAATGGATGCCCTGAACCGGGAAAAGGCGGACCTGCTCTATTCGTTCATGGACAATTCAGGCTTTTACAACGCCACGGCCGACAAAGACTCCCGGTCCCTCATGAATGTCACCTTCCGGCTGCCTTCCGAAGACCTTGAAAAGGCGTTTATCGCCAAAGCCGCAGAGAATCACCTGGGCGGCCTGAAAGGGCACCGCAGCGTCGGCGGATGCCGGGCCTCCATTTACAATGCCACGGGCCTTGATGCCATCAGGGACCTTGTCTCCTTTATGAAGGTTTTCCAAAGCCGGTCCTGACCATGCATTGCCTCTCCCGGCTTTCCGGATAACACCCCTGCCGCCGGGGAATGACCCGGCGACAGGCCAAACGCTTATTTTACACTGTCCATGGCTTTTTTAAAACCGTCCAGGGACCCGGCAATGGTTTTATCCGGCACGGCATAGGAAAGCCTGAAATGGCCGGGGCCGCCGAATCCGGTGCCGGGAACGGCCAGGATTTTGTTTTCCTGCAGGATTTTAACAAATTTGAAATCATCCTGGATAGGGCTTTTGGGAAAGAGATAAAAAGCCCCGTCCGGCACGTCAAATTCATAGCCTGCGGCCCGGAGCCCTTCACAGAACATATCCCGGCGTCTTTTGTAGATCCCGATATCCACGGTAACGCCTTGAAGCTCACCCACCACCTGCTGGAACAGCGCCGGAGCATTGACATACATCATCCCATTGGTCACTGCGGCCGCCCCCGCAATCATGGCGGCATCCTCGGCCTTGGGATGAACAGCCAGGTATCCGATTCTTTCCCCGGCCAGGGACAATTCCTTGGAATAGGAGGTCAGCACAATGGTGTGGGGATACACGTCAAACATGCAGGGCACTTCCACCCCATAGGCGATCTTCCTGTAAGGTTCATCGGAAACAAGATAGATCCGTTTTCCGAATTTTTGGCTGGCCCGGTCCAACAGGGCGCCGATTTCCATGAGTTCTTTTTTATGATAGATCACGCCCGTGGGGTTATTGGGAGAATTGATGAGCATGACCCGGGTATTGGCGGTGATGGCCTTTTCAAGGGCCGCAAGATCCAGGTGAAAATCCGGAAAAGAGGCCACCGGCTTCAGGTTTGCCCCGGCCACAAAGGCATACTGGTGGTAGCCGACAAAATAAGGGGCCGGCACCAGGATGTCTTCCCCCGGATTCATCAGGGCCCGCAGGATATCATTCAAGGCTCCGGCCGCACCGGCCGTCATGACAATGAGGTCCTGGGTCAGGCCCACCTTGTATTCTTTGTTCAGGTAGTCGGCCACGGCCTTTCTCACATGGGGATAACCGGTATTGGGCATATACCCGTGGGAAGTGGCCGGGTTGTTGATCAATTTGATCAAGGTGTCGTTCACCACGGCCGGCGGGGGAACATCGGGGTTTCCCAGGGAAAAATCAAACACCTGGTCTGCTCCGTATTTCTCCCTCATCCGGATTCCTTCTTCAAACATTTTGCGGATCATGGATGCGGACTCCACCATTTTAACCATCTTATCTGCTATGGGCATGCAATTTTCCTTTCAATATGAGGATTAAACGTTTTTTCTACCATACAATAAAATTTTTATGATGCAAACACTCCTTTGAAAAAGACGTTGCCGCTTTTCATGATCCGGTCTTTCATGTCCCGGACATAGGCCGGTCTGATTTCGTCTTTCCAGCGGGGATAGCCCCCCTGCCAGACATAGCGGATCAGTTCGTGAAAAACCGGTATTGAAAATTCATAGGGCCCCATCCAAACCCTGCCGTCCCGGTGAAAGACAAAGGCCATGGTTCCGGCCCTTGAAAACCGCTCAATCTCTTTTTCGACGATCTTCTGCGTATGGAAGCCCTCCGGATTCTGCCTGAATTTTTCCGGATCATGGGGAAAGGGAAAAAGTTCATAGGTCCTTCCGATGAATCCCGTGAACCGGACCCCGTGGATGGCGCCCATGAGATCCCCGATCTTCTCCGGCGCATCAATCACACGGACCTCCTGTTCAAAGGGAGCGGATTCCAGGTCTTTTTTCTCTGCGAGATCCCCCATCCACACGCAGAACCGGTCCGCAAAAAAGAAATGATTTTCCAGGAGCAGCATATCCGATTCAATATTAAAAAATCCAAAGGCAATATTGCCGTCATTTTCAGACCTGAAAGACAAGGGCATAGGGTTTCTCCATCATCTATGAATAAAAGACAGATATATCTATACCCTCTCCTGACCGGATTTGGCAATCTTGATTTTACCTCTGATTTGATTTATGGTTGCCCCCTGTTGCTGTTCCATAAGAGAAAGGGGGCGGTTTGATCAAACATTGACGCTTATCCTTGGAAAACTGCCGCCCTGTAACCTGGGCGGGCAACACCTTCTATCAGGCCGGGGATATCTTCGGCAGTTACGGCATTCAGGAGTTCACGGCCTGCCCGAAACCCTTCCGGAAACCACGGCAAGCCGGTCAGAGACTAAAATACTGCGCGCGGCACATGATTTCAGAAATTTTAAAATCAGCTTTTTATATATCGTTTAATTTCGGCATTTGGATCGACAGAATTTCAAGCATGGTTAAATCCCTAAAAATTTGCTTAATGCCGCCGATACTGAAGAAACCATGCCATTGTAAAAAATACGTGATGACAAAGGATATTGGAATCGAATTGAAGAATATATTCATAAGCATTCTGAAGCAAGATTCAGCCATGGCATTTGTCAAGAGTGTGCCAAAAATATGCTATAGTTGCTTTACAGTCTTTCAAAACTAAAAGGATTTTATCATGCGAATTGTCCTTGCCACTTCAGGCTCCAGAGGAGATGTCCAACCGATGATAGCCCTGTCTTTGGGATTAAAAAGCACAGGTCATGATGTTTTGTTGATAGGCCCTCCGGAAAAAAAACAATGGGCTCAGCAACTGGGGTGTCCATATAAAGGTCTTGGCAGGGATGTTACCGCCTTTTTAGAAACCATTAAAAATCCGATCAGCATACCCACCGCTATTTCATTTGTTAAATATGTCAGGCAAGAAATTCATATTCAGTTCAAGGCGCTCCCAAAACTTATTGAAGGAGCAGATATTGTCATCGGTTCCTCACTTATGTTTGGCTTATCTTCAATTGCCGAATCTTTAAAAATTAGATACCGATATGTTGCATTTACTCCTCAATTGTTTCAATCATCCTGCCACCCCTTTGTCGCCATACAAACCCAAACCCTTCCAAAATGGTGCAATTATTTGACATGGAAATTTGCCCAATTTGCAGATCAAATTAACAGCGCTTTTTTGGTAAATCAGTATAGAAGAAAAATGGGGCTGTCACCAGTTAAAGATCTATTGCAACATATCTTTGAAAAAAATACAATCCTGGCATGTGATTCCCAGATAGCAAGTGTTCCCTTGGATGTTATTCAAACACATATTCAAACCGGTTATCTGCATCTTAAAATGCCTGCTTTCTGGTATCCGGAATTAGAACGTTTTCTTGAACAGGGGTCCCCACCCATTTATGTTGGATTTGGAAGTATGCCACCCCATGATCAGGCAAAACATATTCCTATGCTGATTCATGTGGCAAATCAGTTAAAAAAGAGATTTGTGATTTCAAAATTCTGGAAACAATCCTTAGAAATTAAAATCCCAAAGGAAATCTTTTTTATTAAAAACTATCCCCATGAATATCTATTTCCCAAAATGTCTGTGATTGTTCATCATGGTGGAGCTGGGACAACCGCCACTGCTGCCCTTTCAGGCAAACCTCAAGTGATTGTCCCGCATATTCTTGATCAATATTATCATGGATATAAGATCTTTCAATCGGGTTTAGGTGCCCCACCTATTAAACGATCAAAGCTCAATGCAAAAAGATTGATTCGTGCCCTCTCCGTTTGTTTCTCAAATCCAATCATCCACCATCAGGCTGAAATAATTGCTCAATCCATTAAACCAAAGGATTCTTTAGATAAAGCAATTAAATCCATTGAAGGAACTATTTAGCAATAAATAAAAACCGGACAATCTGACTTATCGGACTCTAATGTGTCCACGGTGTTCGTCTGGTCACGCATACTTTAATGAGCCCTATTCCCTGCCCTCACTATCTTTGTCTATAAAGACCGGGATGTCCGGGCAATGCTATTCGGTTTTGATTAAAAGAAAATACAAAAAAAGGGGCGGGGTCTGCGGGATCAGGCGGGGTAAACTCGCAACAAAAAAAAGTCGCAACATAATTGGAGATAAACTCCTTTCCCGGGATTCAGCCGGGGGACTCTTTGCCATATTTTCATTGACAAAAACACGTTTTCCGGCCTAATCCTAGCCAAGGCGGCCAGCATGGACGCCCGGGAAAGGAAGGATATCCGTAATGAAAATTGATGTTGACGCGTTGAAAGATTCAAATGAATTCTTAAATCTGTTGCTGGCCAATATCGACACAGCCGTGTTTATCGCAGATGAGCAACTGAAAATATATCAGTTTAATGACAGTTTTTTAAGCCTGTTCAGACGGTCCGACGAAACCATGGTGGAAATGACCTTTGGCATGGCCTCGGGGTGCATCAATGCCGTCCGGGAAAACAAACCCTGCGGAGAAACCTCTGCCTGCCGGAACTGCATCCTGAAACAATCCCTCATCGAAAGTCTGTCCATCCGGGAACCCCATGAAAAAAAATTCCTGGAACGGATCTTTTACATCCATGGGCAGCCGGTCAAAAAATATCTGGAATTCACCTCCCGGCCCATCGTGTTTCAGGACCGACGGATGATTCTGGTTTTCATCTATGATGTCACAAAGATTGAACTGTCAAAAATGGAGCTGGAAAAAAAGCAGCGACAGACTGATATGGACCTTGAAAAAGCAGCGGAAATCCAGAAGAATCTCCTGCCCCAAAGTCTTCCGGATATCCCGTCCATTTCCATTCACTGGTTTTTTGAGCCCTGCCGGATGGTGGGCGGGGATATCTTTCATATTTACAAGGAAGACGACCGGCACGTCAGCGCCTATATCCTGGATGTCTGCGGACACGGGGTTTCTGCCGCCCTCATCGCCGTCACGGTCAAGCAGTTCATGGACCAGCTCCACGCCCAGGGCCTGTCCCGGGGAGAAGCCTTCCCGCCTGAAAAGATATTGAACCGTTTGGAAGCCGAATTTCCCTTTGAGCGCTTTGACTGCTATTTCACCATGGTCCATGTCCTGCTGGACCTTCGGACCGGGACCCTCCTGTACGGTTGCGCCGGTCATGTCCCGCCCGTGGTGGCCGGCCCAAACCATAGGTTTAAAGTCCTGGACCGGCACGGCATCATTATCGGCCTGGGCCAGGACCCGCCGCTGAAACAGTATGAAACAAAACTGCTGCCGGGCGACAAACTGATTTTATATACAGATGGCTTGATCGATTATTTCGGCCCCAAAGGGCAGGCCGACAACAAAAATGAATTCTACAGCCTCCTTAAAACCATATCGGAAAGGCCTTGTAAGGAGATCGTAACCGAGGTTGTGGCAGCTCTGGAAAAAATCCGGGGTCAAAAAAAAGCCATTGAGGATGATATCAGCCTTCTGGCCATTGAATACAATGGATACCAGGCCTGATCCAGCAAAAAAGGACCCCCATGAAAAAGAAAATTCTGATCACCCGGAAATATCCCGAAGCCGGGATCAGCCTGTTGAGGGAACAGGGCTTTGACCTGACCCTCTGGGAAAAGGACAGGCCCATGACCCCTCCGGAACTGACAAATCTGGCCAAAGATCACCAGGCTTTGGTCTGCACCCTGACCGAACGGATTGACCGGGACTTCCTGGAAAAATGCCCCCATCTGGACATCATTTCCCAGTTTGCCGTGGGCTATGACAATATTGATATTGCCGTTGCCACCCGCCTGGGCATTCCCTTGGGATATACGCCGGGGGCCATGACCGAGGCCACGGCGGATATCGCCTTTGGCCTCATGATTGCCGTGGCCAGAAAAATGTTTTTCATGCACAAGACCATTATCGCGGGCCAATGGGGATATTTCAATCCCACGGGTCACCTGGGTATGGAACTTACGGCCAAAACCCTGGGGATATTCGGTCTGGGCCGCATCGGTTTCAGCATGGCAAAACGCTGCAAGGCCGCCTATGGCATGAAGATCCTATATCACAGCCGGACCCGGAACACGGCAGCGGAACAGGCCCTTGAGGCAAGCTTTGTGGAATTTGACGAACTTCTGGCCCAAAGCGATATCCTGTCGGTTCATTGCGCCTTAACACCGGAAACAAGACAGATTTTCAATGAAACGGCCTTCAGGAAAATGAAGCCCTCCGCCATCTTCATCAATACGGCCAGGGGCCCGGTCCATCATGAAGGGGACCTGATTCAAGCCCTCCGGGAGGGCCGTATCTGGGGAGCCGGACTCGATGTCACAGATCCTGAACCCATGAGGCCGGACAATCCCCTGCTCTCCATGGAAAATGCCTGCGTTCTTCCCCATGTGGGCTCCGCCACCATGGAAGCCCGGAACCGGATGTCCGTCCTGGCCGCCATCAATATCATTGAATTTTACAAGACCGGTAAAGTGCCCCATATCGTGAATCCTGAGGTTCTGAAGGCATGAACCCGGAAATTCTTGAAAGAATGCGGCGGGAGGCCCGGGATATTTTTTATGAGGGCCTGGCCGCCGTTGACCCGGAAACCTGCATCCATCGATGCTGCTCAATTCAGGGCCCTGTTCTGAAAATCGAGGACAAAACCTATGACCTTGACCGGTTCACCAAAATTTTCGTGCTGGGGGCGGGCAAGGCCGGGGCGTCCATGGCACGGGCCGTTGAAGCCCTCTTAAAGGACAGGATCACGGCAGGGCTTGTCATCGTTAAATACGGCCATGTCAGACCCCTCAACCATATTACCCTTGCCGAGGCCGGGCACCCGGTGCCCGATGAAAACGGCCTCCGGGCCGCTGAAAAACTGTTGGACCTGGCCGGGGAATCAGACGAAAAAACCCTGATCCTCTGTCTTATGTCGGGTGGCGGCTCCGCCCTCATGACCCTTCCGGCGCCGGGCCTCAGCCTTTTGGACAAGCAGGAGACCACCCGACTGCTCCTGGAGTGCGGGGCTTCCATCCATGAGATCAATACCATCAGAAAGCACCTGTCCGGAATCAAGGGAGGCCGGCTTGCCAGGGCAGCCTATCCTGCCGTCCTGGCCTGCCTGGTATTGTCCGATGTGGTGGGAGACAATCTGGATATCATTGCCTCGGGTCCTGCCGTGGCTGATCCGGGAACCTTTGGACAATGCCTGGACATCATCCGGGCCAGGGGCCTTGGCCCGAAACTGCCCCCTGCCGTTCTCAGGCATCTTGAAAATGGAGCCCGGGGACAAATCCCGGAAACCCCGAAAAACGGGGATTCGGCCTTTGAAAAGGTCTCCCATTTCCTCATCGCCAATAATTCCCTTGCCCTTGGGGCCGCCAAGAAAAAAGCAGAGGCTCTGGGATACCACACCCTGATCCTGCCATCCCCCATTGAAGGGGAGACCCGTGATGCCGCAGTCCTTCATGCAGCCATGGCAAGACAAATCCTTGCCGAGGGCCAGCCGGTGAAGCCGCCGGCCTGCATCCTGTCCGGCGGGGAAACCACGGTGACCCTCCGGGGAAAGGGCAAAGGGGGCCGGAACCAGGAATTTGCCCTGGCTTCGGCCATAGAGATCAAAGGTCTTGAGCATACCGTCGTCCTGAGCGCCGGAACCGACGGCATCGACGGCCCCACGGATGCGGCAGGGGCTCTCGCCGACGGAACCACGGCCGAAAGGGCCCGCCACCTGGGCCTTGTCCCGGAACGCTTTCTTTTGGAGAACAACGCCTATCCTTTTTTTGAAGCCCTTTCAGACCTGTTTAAAACCGGCCCCACCCTCACCAATGTCATGGACCTGCATATCCTCCTGGTCCGGTAACAAGCGGAGACTTGCCTGATGATTTTCAGACGTGGCCTCATTCAACCCTGATTTTTACACAATTTTTTCCGGCTCTTTTAGCATCGTACATGGCAGCGTCGGCATTTTCAATCAGGGCTTTTATCCCATTTGCCTGTGTGTACCGGTGGCTGAGCACTGCAAGCCCTATACTCACAGTCAGATTCAAATTATTGTGTTTGATGCCGCCTTTTTTATCTCTGACCACAAAGGAATAACTGTTGATTTTTTTCCGGATGGTTTCTGCTATGTTAAAGGCTTCATTAATATCTACCGCAGGCAATATAACAGCAAATTCCTCTCCACCATACCGAATCGGAAAAAAAAGAATCCCATGGTTGCTCAATTCGTCATCACAAATAATTTGTATATTTTTTGAAACTATTCTGAGCGCCTGATCACCAATCGGATGTCCATATTTGTCATTAAATTGTTTGAAGTCATCAATATCAATCATCAAAAGGTTTAACCAGGTTTTTTCTTTTAAGGACTGAGAGGCTTCAATGTCCAGTTGTTCATCAAAAAATCGCCGGTTGTAAAGACCGGTTAAATGGTCTGTATTGCTCATTTGACCAAGCTTTATTAAATCTGTTTTGAACATGGCGATTGTTTTTTTGAATTTGGACTTTATTAATTTTATTTTTTCCTCGATATTAATATCAGACTCTATTAATATCACTGCCTCAGATTCAAGGGCTTTGATATTTTCCTGTTTTTCGATCGTCATTGATTTGAATTCATTTGTCAGCTCATAGAGTTCATCCACAACGACTTTCAGACGGTCTTCACAGGTGGAGGAGCAAGCGGAATGATAGTCTTTGATCAGGTTAAAAATAGCTGTTTCTGAAAAATCCTTATTTTTAACATTTTCCAGGGCCTTTATCATAACAGGTTCGAGAAAGGCTCTTGATATTCTTTGATTCAGATTGGGATTTGAATTGATTCGAACATCAAAAATCATCCTGTAAATGGTTCGCCAACAGTTTTCTTTGGGAATCCCTGCCTCATCAAATAAAAAGAAAAGATCGTTTTTTGAGATTTTTGTTTTTTTATAAAACAGTTGGTGAAGTTTTTGATAAGAATCGTTCATAAAGAACCCTGTCAGACGCCCTGTCCATATCCAAGCACCTTTCTGTCAAGCATAAAATGACAAAAATTGTCACGGAATTGGCTGTAAATTGACAATCCCGGGCGCTGCACTTATCTTTTTTTTCTTGCTGCAGCGCTTAACCCCAACAAACCCATCCCCAGCATCATCAGGGTCGCCGGTTCCGGAACCGCAGCCTTGGACACCCCGCCTTCAATGATATCATTGGCACAGGTCATGCTCCATCTGAAACCCAGGTTATAGCCTTCATCCATGGTGATACCCAGATCTCTCAAGCTAAAGGAATAGGTCAACATCCCAATGCCTTGGAAGAAATTGGCAGCATAACCGGAAACAACACCGGAAACCGGTGTGGCACCATTCGGATTGATCTGGACCTCCTGGTTATTGCGATACTCATATGTACGTCTTCCGTGGTAATCATTGGAGGTCACAATAACCACATCCCCGATCTTGTAAATTGAATTCAAGTCGGTATCAAAAGCAAATTCCCAAACCTCTCCCACATTGTAGACATCATTTAGGTAGACATCCTCTAGGTACGGGCTGTCCCCATAAGGCTTCCACCCATTTGTACTGATGAAAAGATCGCCATAATCTGTTTTCCTGGAACCCTTCGTATAGTCTGTTTGGATACTGATATTCACAAGCCCGGAATCATCAATATTTACAGTCATACTGTCCACATCAAAATTATTAATCTCAGTATTGAAAGAAATAACATCACCCTTGTTTTGCACATATTTGGAATAAACCGGGTCCGACCAGCCACCGAAAAAATTATCATCAATCACCCATCGGTCGGCACTGACCGGATTCACAAAAAGGGCCAAAGCAAAGACCATATACCAAACACATGTTTTCATAATTGTCCTCAATATTAAATTAAATCACCACTCTTTCGGAATTTTAATCTGCAATTAATATACCAAATTCGTAAAAACATCAATCAAAATTATAGACACTCCCGAGGCCGCCCCGGCAAACTGCCGATGAACACCGATCCGAATCTGATAAAATATGCTTACAGTTCCTTCATTTTTAATATTGTCTCATTTCATATGGTACATCATTGTCTCGCCTTTACACCACATGTTTCCTGCCCATGGCACTGATCCCTAATAGTCCCATTCCTAACAGGATCAAGGTCCCGGGTTCCGGAACCTGGCCCATGATCACGTCATTTCCGCATTCCTGGGTAAAATG
>CAZAHK010000124.1:0-11567 GCA_964484555.1 uncultured Desulfobacula sp. | reverse complement strand
GATCAACGCTTATAGGGGATTATTTTGATCCAACCGTCATTTGCGGTTATAGGGTTATTCAGATAGTCTCCTTTCAACAGGAAGCTTGAAGATGGCTTCGATAACCTGCTTTTTTTCTCCGGAACCAAAGGTGACTTTCAGATCAATGCAGGCCGGGAAGGAATAATGAAACGCTTCCGAGTCTGAATCCCAGGTTTTGTGACGCTCACCCGTATCATCGGCAAAACCGGCTTCAAATCCTGAGATCCCCCGGCACACCAACGGGTCGTTGCACGAATCCCCATCTTCAGAAAAAGGCGGGAGGATATCGGACCGATAGAGATCAAAGGTGTGATCTGTATTTTCTTTCATATAATAGGTGATCCTGGTAATGGATTTTTTTTCGCTTTTCCGAAAACCGGCATGAGCCAGAGAGCTAAAGGAAAACCGGTCCTCCTGTCCGGCAAACCGGTAGGGGTCCGGATCGGAATTAAACCCGGGCGTTTTATATTGAGGCGGCTGTTGAATGTAGACGCTCTCAAGATCCAGGCGGATCCTTCTAAAAACCGTCTGGACAGCTTCATTTTGTGTCACGCTTTCCTTAACCGCCTCACTTGAAAGGACAAAGGCTTTGAAGGATGAAAACAATACCGTCATGATCAGAGCAAAGATCAGAATCGCGATGAGAATTTCGATGAGGGTGAAGCCCTTGTCTTCATATTTTATTGTATTAATCAAAAACAACCCTCCAGGTTTCTGTTTTAAAGGGCGTCTGCCTTGAAGAGGAGCCGGTGATGGTGACAATGATTTTTTTAAGCTGATGGTTGCTATCCTTGCCCACAAAATCCAGCTCATGAATTGGAACATCCACAATTTCACAGGTCCATCCGAATCCCGGATAGGTTTCGCCGAAATTTCCTTCAACCTCCGACCAGTCGCGGATGTCGGTTTCAATTTTAATTAATATCCGTTCCGCCAGTATTGGCGCAAGAATGTTGAACCGCCCGGTCCCGGCAAGGGAGATGCTCCCGGACTGCATCCTGAAAAGGGAAACAAAAATTATGGCGATAATGGAAACACTGATCATGACTTCAAGAAAGGTGAAGCCGCCACTGCCGGCGGATCTTTTTCTATGGCTACAGGCAGTCTTCAAAATGGATATGCGTGTCAAAGAGTTGAACTTGGGTAAGGAAGGGTTCTATCTTCAGCGTCAGGCGCTTTTTGTTTTCAATCATATGGATCAGGACAAAATCGGAATAGCCTTCTTTTTTAAAGGCGATTTCATATTCCCGGACAGCGGTTTCCGTCACTCCCGGGGTTTCAACACCCTGTATCGAAAGGTCACGGGCAAGAGGTGCACTGTTCTGCTTTGCCGATAATTTTGCCGCTTCGTTCATGGTTTCATCCGTGACCCAGACCGTTCCCGAGCCTGTATCCAGATGCATGTAAAAATCCTTATGGCGTTCAATGGCCCGTTTTTTAAGATCCTGGGTCAGGCGCACCAGGTCTCCGGTCCGGCCCGGGGGATCGGCAAACAGGGATATGTTCCGGAGCATGGGGAAGGAAAACAGCAGCAGGATGGAGATGATGATAATGACCACCGTCAGTTCCATCAATGTAAAACCGGATGCAATGACGGATCTAGTCAAGGTCCCAACTGTTGACATCTTTATTTTTGCCTTCTCCGCCCTGGGCCCCGTCTGCCCCATAGGAAATGAGATCATAGTCATCATGAACTCCCGGCGAGAGATATAAATACTCTTTGCCCCAGGGATCTGTCGGCACCTTTGATTTTTCAAGATATCCCTTTTCTTTCCAGTTCAGGGGAACCGGCTCTGTGGAGGGCTTTTCCACCAGGGCGGCCAGGCCCTGCTCTGTTGTGGGATAATTTCCATTGTCAAGCTTGTACAGCTTCAATGCCGTTTCAATGGCAAAGATATCCACCTTTGCTTTGACCGCCTTTGCATCGTCGGTCCTGCCCATGAACCGGGGCGCAATATAGGTCGCCAGAATGCCGAGGATCACCACTACCACCATCAATTCAAGGAAAGAGAACCCTTCCTCACTCAAAATACCGTACCGGGAATTATTCTCATTATATTTCATCGTTTATTTTCCTGAAGTTTATACCTTCGTATCATTTTTTTTTCTGCAAGTAAAGAATCGAGAGCCGAGGTCACAAGGTACGTAATATTAGCTTTTAACCATCTGCAAAAACAATTTTTTCATAAATCGATTTTATTTCTTTGGCTGTTCTTTTTACATCAAACAATAGACGGGTATATTCATATCCTTTTAGAGAATTCTGCATGGCCAATTCCGGATTTTTCAAATAATAAAGGATTTTATCGGATAGATCCAAAGGATTTCCAGCAGAAACCAGCAGACCGGTTTCTTCATGCCGGATCAAATCAGGGAACCCCCCAACATTTGTGGTGATGGTCGGGACCTTCATCAGCAATGATTCGACGGCGCCCCCGACATTTTCCGAATGTGACGGATGCACGGCAATATCAAACCCTGAATATAATTTGGAAATATCAGTGCGGGTCCCCATAAAAAACACCCTGTCCCCAAGTTTTTGCCTTCCATAATCCATCACCTGTTTTTCATAGCAGCTTGCCCCGGCCCATGCTCCGCCGATGAAAACAAGGTTCACATCATGATTTTGGTCTAGGAGGATGGAGATTGAATCAATGAGATCTTCATGCCCTTTTAGCCCCTTATTTTGACCCAGATACCGCTTGGGCGGATACATATAGGCGACCATGCCGATAATTTTTGCATCTTGTCTGATTCCCAATTCATGACGAAGATAGGCTTTGTCTTCCCGGACAAAAAGATCCACATCTGTTCCATAATATGAAAGAAAAATCTTTTTATTATTGCCCAGCAAAGCTTCATATTTCTTTTTTGTCCACTCACATGAGGCAATCCAATGATCCCTGTCATCTGCCATGAAAAGTTCCAATGCTCTAAAAAATCGGTGCTCCAGATGCAGGGGTCCCGGGACCTGGAAAATTTTAAAAATTTTACTGTTTTGCATTGACAACCGCATCACAAGGGTTGTTGAAACAAAATGCGAGTGGACTATATCAGGTCTTATGTCTTTTAAAAGCTTTTTAAATGATTTCATTTGAAGGGGGAGTTTCAGGATAGACATTAATGAGAGATCCATATCCAATATGTGAACGGTTACTCCCATATCCTCATACGTTGATGCATTTCCGGAATACGAGGGCAGGACAACATGGACATCAAGGCCCAACAGAACCAATTCCCGCATCTGCTTTATTGCCCATGCTGCTCCATGTGATGTTTTTAGAAGATGTAAAACTCTCATTGGCCCAAATTGCTTTTCCTGAATAATCTGTTTGAAAATAAATATGAAAATACCAGCAGCAAGGCATTAACAAAAACAATAGCGGCGATAACCCCTTTCAATTGCCAATAATTTGCACCAATGATATAAGCGATTACTGCAATGGCTGCAACCACCCCCCATAAAATTGCCAGCAAGCCGGTTCTCATCTCACAATTTAATATGAGAAGCAACTGCTGTGCAGCAGCAAAGCAGCCGCCGGACAGCAACAACCAGGGAAAAATCCAGCTATAAGAACGAAATTCAATCCCCAGGAAAAAAGACCCCACTGTCGGATAGCAAAACAGAAGCACCAGAAATAAAACCAATGTCACGCACAAGATACCCACCCCTGCATAACGGTTCATCCGAAGTACCTGAACAGGAGTTACCCCTGCCCTATCCAGGTGGGCCGTCTGATAAAGGATCGGCTCAATAAGCAGAACCATAAAATTGCTGATAAAAAGCATGGGGATAAATGCCAATTGATAGACCGCCGCATAGCCCCCCACATCACCAGAGAGACCTGAATGATTGAGTATCCATCGCTCGGCCATCATCACAAGCCAGATACAGGCATTGCTAAAAACCAACGGAAATTGGAAAGCCTGCATGGAAACGGTATCTATTTCAGCAATCATTTTCTGATCAGCAGTATTTTCCATTTGTGCGGTACTGAAAAGCCGGTATAAAAAAATACCATGGGCAATCACAACCAGGGTCCCTGCAACCGCAAAGCCCATCAATACAGTTTTTGCGTCAGGGGTCGCCCATAGAATAACGAAACCAATAGCAAACATGAAGCGCAGCGCTTCAAAAATTCCTTGAATAATACCTCGGAACCGTCTTTTACGCGCAGCATCTTCCAGGCCGAAGGCAACACGGTGAAGGATCAACAGGATGGTAAAAATCCCCGTCACGATAACAAAACAAAACCCTGGGGAAACGGCCCAAAAATGTCCTGAAATCAAAACACCCATACAGAACAGGACAATGACGGCCAGGGCATAAGTCAGAGATTTCCCCAGGTTTTGCATGAATCCATAGAATTTTCCGGCATCCCGCCAATGTGTGTAGAAACGAACTGCCGTCTTTCCAATGGGGTCTCCAAATATCTGAACAGCTAAGGTTGCAAGACTGATTGCTAAAGCCAGCTTTCCATATTCTTCTGTGGACAGCAGTTTTGTCAAGAACCGGGTCCCGGCAAGAAGCGCTAAAACCGATGTTATAAGACCGAAACCAACCCAAAAGGCTTCTATGATCCAGGATATTCCTTTGCCCTGAAAAATTGAGACCATTATTTTACGGGCCTGGTTTCGAGGTATCAAAACTTATCTGACCGCTTTTTTCATCACATGTTTGACCTGGTCAATCACATAGTGAATGGATTCCGGGCTCAAGGTCGGGTGTACCATAAACATGATGGATGTTTCACCCAATTGTCTTGCAGCAGGGAGAAAAACAGTCTCTCTATTTTTTTGGGCCCCATGAATTTTATAGAATCCTTTTTTGAATGCCTTTTCATTGTATATTTCAGGGCATACGCCGATGTTACAAGGAACTCCCGCTTTTGTTAACGAATCAATAACCGCATCCCTGTTCCATGAGCCCTTTAATTCATCCTGATTGATAAAAACATAATATTTATAATAGGAATGGTACACGTAGGTTTCGGGTCTGGTTGTCCTCAAACCAGGAATACGATCAAAAGCGGTATTATATAACTCTGCGAATTCTCTTCTTTTCTTTACCCATCCATCCACTTTTTTGAGCATGACCCTTCCCATGGCAGCCTGCATCTCAGTCATTCTGCAATTTGTACCAAAGCGGTTCACAAGCCATTTGAAACCCGGTTGATGCTCCTGCAAAAATACAGTGTCATAATCTTTCCCATGATCCTTATAACTCCAGACCTTCTTCCAGATATCCGGGTTGTTTGTTACCAGCATCCCGCCCTCTCCGCCGGTTGTCATGATCTTATCCTGGCAAAAGGAAAATATTGCGCAATCCCCGAAACTGCCGGCCATACTTCCATCGAATTTAGCCCCCAGGGATTGGGCGCAATCTTCAATTAAAAAGATGTTCTGTTGTTCGCAAAATAATTTTATCCTTTTTAGATCGCATGGCCAGCCTGCCAGATTGACTGCAATCACCGCTTTTGTCTTCTTGCCGGCCGCTTTTGATATTGTCTCAAGCGTTATGTTCTGGCTGACCGGATCAACATCCACAAAAACAGGGGTTGCTTCCCTCAATGCAACACAGGCGGCAGAGGCAACAAAGGATCGGGGTGTGACAATCACCTCGTCTCCTTTTTTGATATCCAATGCCATCAGTGCCAGATCAAGGGCGAGACTACCGTTGGTCAGCGCTATGGCATGGTTTGTTCCGATATAACGGGAAAATTCTGTTTCAAACCCATTAATCTCGTTCCCTGTCCATTGATTGATTCTTCCGGATTTCAGCACATTAACAACCGCCTGAATCTCATCATCCGAAAAGAAAGGCCATGGGGCAAAATCCATCTTATTTCTCCACTTTTTTAATAATTCTAACCGGATTCCCAAAAGCAATCACATTATCGGGGATATCTTTATTCACGAAACTATGGGCACCGACAATAGAATTCTCTCCAATGGTGATACCCGGCATGATCGTGCTATGACTGCCGACACGACTGTTCTTTTTTAATAAAATCTTCCCCTTTTTCCCATCAATGGTCGAAACAGAATAGATTGAGCAATGGGACCCTAACTGAACAAAGTCTTCAATCACGACTTTTTCACGGGCATTAATATAAGTGAAAGCCCCTATATCTGTTTTATACCCAAGCGTTAACCCCTCCACCCCTTGAACGATCCAGTGATATCGGGTCGGCTTGCCGTCGATGATTTCAGGATATTCCCAGTTCTCAAATCTTTCACTCATTTCCTTTAACTCCTAAAAATTCTTCTGACGTTACATAACCCTTCTGCTGTATGCCCTCTTGCCTGAAAACCTGAAACAGGGTCAGCCATAAAATTTTTAAATCAAGCCAAAAATTAAAATGATCAACATACCAAACATCCATCTTGAATTTTTCTTCCCAACTGACGGCATTTCTCCCGTTCACCTGGGCCCACCCGGTAATCCCGGGTCTTACATCATGACGACGGGCCTGTACAGCATCATACCGATCCAGATATTGCATTAGAAGAGGTCTTGGCCCCACCAGGCTCATGTCCCCTTTCAAGACATTGATCAGTTCCGGCAGCTCATCAAGGCTTGATCTGCGAATCAAAGAACTGAATCGGGTAAATCTTTCAGTATCCGGCAAAAGGTTTCCGTTACCGTCTCTTTCATCGGTTAATGAACGGAATTTATATATCATAAAGGGTTTTCCCTTAAATCCGGGCCTCATCTGTCTGAACAAGATGGGTCTCCCCAATTTACACCCAACCAGTATTGCAATGAAAACAAACACCGGAGACAGTATCCACAACAATATCAGAGATACTGCAACATCAAACATCTGTTTCATTTCTTTTTTCCCATGGGCGGGTTTGGATTATATTCCGGAATCATCTGCTGCAATATCTTCTTTATCCGGTCATTATTTTTATTGCCGGCTGCTGTTTCCAGTTCGTCCAACCGATCAAGCAAATTACCGTTACCCATATGGCTGTTCAACACCATTATTTTTTGATGGCCGGTGGCAACAACATCTTCCTGGTTGGTCATCAATTCTTCATATAATTTTTCCCCCGGTCTCAACCCTGTATATTTTATTTTGATATCAACATCCGGCTCAAAACCTGAAAATCTTATCAGCTCCCTTGCCATGGCATCAATTTTTACAGGTTCTCCCATTTCAAGGATAAAGATTTCTCCTCCTTTTCCCATGGCCCCGGCTTGAAGGATCAATTGGCAAGCTTCGGGAATCAGCATAAAATATCTGATGATATCAGGATGAGTGACCGTTACCGGCCCCCCTTGGGCGATCTGCTTTTTAAAAAGGGGAATCACGCTGCCGGCGCTCCCGATCACATTTCCAAACCGAACTGTTATAAAACTGGTTTTTAAATCCTTCTGCAAACTGTTATATTGAAGAATCATTTCTGCAATTCGTTTGCTGGCGCCCATTACATTGGCCGGATTGACCGCCTTATCAGTGGAAATCAATACAAATTTGCTGCTCTTAAATTTAAGACTGACATCAACAAGATTTCGAGTTCCCATGATATTATTTTCAACCGCCTTTGAAGGGTGCAGTTCCAGCATGGGAACATGTTTATACGCTGCGGCATGAAAAACAATATCCGGAGCATAGGTTTCAAAGACAGCTTCTATTTCCCTCCCATTCTGAACATCTCCCAAAACAGGGACTATGTTGAGATGGGGAAATTCTTTTTTCAGCTCCAGATCAATTTCATACAAGGGCGTTTCAGCTCTCTCAAAAAGGATGATCTTCTCAGGATTGAATTTACAGATCTGTTTGCAGAGTTCACTTCCAATGGACCCTCCCCCACCCGTCACAAGAACCGTTTTTCCCCCCAGGTAATCACCGATTTTATCCTTTTCAAGATTAACCGGCTCCCTCCCTAAAAGATCCTTATATTCAACGGGTCTTATGGAGCTGATGGTGATTTTGCCGTTGATTAACTCACTCATGCTGGGAACGGTTTTAAAAACAATATCTGCCGCCTCGCAGGCATGAATGATCTGTTGCATTCTTGCCCGGCCAAGGGATGGAATGGCAATAATAACTTCCTGTGCCCCTGTTGAAAGGACAGCCTCAGCCACACCATCGATCTCCCCCAGAATGGGGATACCATGTATTTTTCTTCCAACCTTTGAATGATCGTCATCTAAAAAACCGTTCACATGATATTTTAAAGATGCGTCCTCCATAATTTCCCGGCAGATTTTTTCTCCGCAATCCCCTGCCCCGATAATAATAACGCCCTTGCTGCGTTTGGGAATGACTCTGAATAATTTTAAAAAAACCTCTTTTACATCCTGGACACTGATATTTTCGTTAAATTGCTCAAAAGCCAGCCTTGTTACTACGCGCAACCCGGCAATACTGATCAATGTAAAGCACCAGTCAATAATAAAGACCGATCTTGAAACATTTTCAAACCGATTCAGATATAAAATAACGGCAATAATGGTCAGGGTGCCAAGGGTTGATGCTTTAACAACATTTAATAAATCATTTATTCCGGTATAACGCCACATCCCTCTGTACATATCAAAAAAATAGAAATAGAAAATTTTCACACCCAGTAGATAAGGCAGCATACTCAAAAATTTTTCCAGGGCATAATCGGGAATAAGAAAATCAAATCGGATTAAATGAGCGATGTAAAAAGAAAGGACTAAAAAAATAATATCAATGGACAGAATGATGTATAAATTTCTGGATATTCTCATTTTCATTTCAAAAACGCCTTATTACGAATGCTGTTGGAAAAGCATATAAAAATGACCGCGCACACCCCATATAAGAAAAAAAGAACTCCCAAACCATATGGCCTTAAAAAAATTGCAGCAGTTCCGATCATCAACTGGCAGATTCCATATCCTGACGATATCTTCCAATGGGCCTTTCCCATTTCATTGGCCAGGATCTGATACAGATGTTTTCGATGGGCTTTGAATAAAGACTCTTTCTTTTTCAATCGTACATCCATGGTGGTGAGTTCATCCATATAAAAAAGAAACAAAAATCCGGCCATGCAAACAAAATCAATCAAATCCCGGGCAGTAAAAATAACCATCAGCGAAAAAACAAATCCTAAAAAAACGCTCCCCACATCCCCCATGAAAACCCGGGCCACCGGCAGATTAAAATATAAAAAGGCCAGCGATGAAAAAACAATTGATGCGGCTAAAAATGAGAACCTCACATCCGCACCATTGATTTGCATGAAAGCTCCCAGTAACCCAAAGGCCAGGACCGAAGAAATCCCTGCAATTCCATCAATCCCATCCATGAAATTATAAAAATTAGCCGTACCAACAATAAACAGTACCATAAAGGGGAATAAGACATAGTAGCCAAAACCGGTCTCATAAAAATAATACACCAGCACAATGACCGTGCATAACGTCTGCACCAAAAGTCTGAAAGGGATCGGCAGTTCGACTCGATCTCCCAGAAGGCAGATGAGGGATAAAAAAACCGCCGGCAACCAGAAAAAACCTGAAAATCCAAGGGAGAGCGATGATACAATAAATGCGCCTAATATTCCGATACTGCCGCCTTTCGGTATATTTTTAACATGGGAACTCCGATTTGTAGGCTTGTCCATGATCTTAAGCCTGTGTCCGTACCGGGACAGCGCCCAGGCCCCCAGGCCTCCCAGCAGGATTGGGCACAGAATATATCTAAAAAACACTGTGAATTCCATAGCGGTGTTATTTTGCACTTTTATTTCCCAAATACCATTGAACGGTTTTTCGGATACCTTCATCTACCGTCATTCTGGGTCGCCATCCAAGGCATTCACGGGCCTTTTTTGAATCCGCGGCCATATTTTCCCACAGACTCTCATACATTTCTTGATGATGAATAAGAAAGAACCCGTATTTTAAAAAGAACGAGGGGAAATAAAACAAACGGGGTCTGAATCCCATTTCCCTTGATATTTTCTCAATTATCTCCGGTGTCGACAGCGGCGAGTCATCGCACACAAAGAAGGTTTCCCCTGCGGCTTTCTCATGGACGACACAGTCGGCAATCACATCCACAAGGTTATCAATGGCAATAAAACTCCTTTTGTTCTTTATCCCTGCAAATGGTAAGGGGATACCTGACCCGACAAGATGGAGCAGTTTTAAAAAATTGGCCTTTACGCCGGGACCGTATACAAGAGGGGGCCGCAAGATGACCACTTCCACTCCGGTCTTTGCCTCCAGTGTCCTTAAGCTCTTCTCTGCTTCCAGCTTTGAATACGTATATGCATTATATGGGCTTTCATCATTTTCCTCATTAAAAACATCACAATTTTTTGTAGACTTACCATTCACACCCATGGAGCTGATAAATATAAATCGTTTTACTTTTTTTTGAGCAGCCTGTTCTGCAAGATTTTGGGTTCCATCCGCATTCACCATTCTAAATTCCCGTTGTAGGCCAATATAGGATTTTGACCGCACATGAACCCGAGCCGCCAAATGGATCACCACATCTATATTGTCAAGGGCAGGCCTGAAATCCGTTTTTCCATCCAGAACGTCAAAATACCAGATCCTGCATCCGGCGTTGCATAAATCGGCTATATGATTTGTCTTCCTTCGAACCGCACAGGTAAGAATATGCTTTTGCTCTATTAAAACCGGAATCAGGGCACTTCCGATAAAGCTGCTCGCGCCGGTTAGAAAAATTCTCATAATTTATTGTTCCAGGTAATCCGTTTGTCTTTTTTAAAACAATTTCCAATAACACCCATGACTGCTCTTAAGCCGAACAAGGGCTTAATCAATACGGCAAGCCTGCCGAAATAATATTTTCGGTACAGATGATAAAATGCAAAATAATAGGACCAGACAGCTCTATAGGAATTCAGCCGGCTGCTCTGCCCACCGTAATGGATCAGGGTTCCGGATGGATCATACATCACCTTCAGTCCCAGATCCCTGACCTGCCTGCAGATATCTGCATCTTCCGCATACATGAAACTGAACTCGTCAAATCCGTTGATATCCCTGAACAATTTCTTTGAAATCATCATCGCCCCGGCTGAAACCGTATCAACAGCTTGCTCAATGGAATAATCCCTTTGGTCCTGATAATAATCCAGATTTTTTTCAGACAACAACCTTTTTAAAAACGGAAAAAATTTTGTCAGACCCAAAATAATACTTGGAAAACTTCTGCATGAAACCTGCAGGGTGCCGTCAGGATTCAAAAATTTCGGCCCGACGATACCAATGGTAGAATTGTTATGAATTTTTTTAAAGAGGCAGGATATAACATCATTTACAAAAACCATATCAGAGTTCATAAACAACAGGTACTCTCCTGAAGCGACAAGGGCCGCCTTATTATTTGCTCTAGAGAATCCGGTATTTTTTTCATTATAGATATAGTGATAATTTTCAAATTCCAGGACCGACAATTCATCATAAGAGCCGTCGCATGAGGCATTATCAATAACAATCACCTCGAAACTATTCTTTTGCGTGTGACAGAAAATGGATTCAATACAATTTTTTGTTAATTCCAGGGTATTATAATTTATAA
>CAZAHK010000123.1:0-11567 GCA_964484555.1 uncultured Desulfobacula sp. | reverse complement strand
ATCCGGGAAATCAAAGACATTTTGATTGTGTCTGAATGTAGCAGGTCTGTTGTAAAATTCAACTGGTTTGAAAGAAAAATAATGGGTACTGTTCGCAAAAGGAAGCCTTGGAAAATATTATCATTGCTTATATATTTGTGACTTGACGTGATAGTATTATTTATATATTTATATAAAATTGATAATTTAAAATACATATATATATGATCTCTATGAAAAAGAAGCAAAAAAAATGGGTCCAAGAGCAACTGGATGAAACATTAAAACAGTTTTCAACACTTGCAGCGGTTAACCGCCCTTTGAAAGGCTGGATACGCGCCATCAGAGATGCTTTAGGGATGAACAACCGGCAGCTCGCCCAGCGTCTTGGCGTCAGCAATTCCAGAATCCCCCGGATAGAGAAGGATGAAATTACTGGCGGCCTGACCCTGAAAACCATGAACCGGGTATCCGATGAACTGGATTGTATTTTTGTTTATGGATTTGTACCCCGAACAAGCCTGAAGGAGACCATCCAAAATCAGGCCGTGTCTGTAGCAAAAAAACGGATGAAAAAGCTCATGCACACCATGGAACTGGAAGACCAGGGGCTTTCATCCAACGAGAACAAAAAAGTATTGGATAGTCTGGTAGAAGAAATCATCAACTCATCCTCTGCAATGCTATGGGAAAATATTGATCAATGATGGAATATTCAGATGGCGCCACTCCCCTTGATTGCGATGACCTTGAAGGGCTTTTGCTCACCCACATTACCACCCGTGGGGAACTCGACCGCTGGGAAATGGAAAATATTCATCAGGCAATTCTATGGACCGAAGGGCTTAAAAAAAAAGATATTTTGAATATCAATTTTATCTGCCGGCTTCATAAAGAGATGTTTTCAACGGTTTGGAAATGGGCCGGAAAATTCAGAAAATCAGATAAAAACATAGGCGTTTCATCAAACCAAATTGCAGTGGAACTGCAAACACTCTGTGATGATGCAAAAGCCTGGCTCGAATTCAACACATATCCGCCGGATGAATTTGCCGCAAGATTTCATCACAGGCTTGTTTCCATTCATCCGTTTGCAAATGGAAACGGAAGGCACGCAAGGCTTATGGCGGATCTGATACTTGAAAAAATATTCAGCGCAACCGCTTTTTCCTGGGGCGGCGCAAACCTTATAAAACCAGGACAAACCAGAAAAGAGTATATTGATGCCTTAAGACTGGCCGATGACCATGATTATTCCCTGCTGCTGAAATTTGTCAGGTCGTAATGGTATTCTTCAGGGGGAGGCGCCGCCCCAGAGACCGGAAATGATGGGACATTCCCGGATGAATGTGGTATAAGCGTGCCAGGGTTTAAACCATATACGGATGAGAAAAAATACATGTCATTTGATGACCTTGGCCTTCGGGCCGAACTGCTGAGCGCCGTTAAGTCCAAAGGGTACACCACGCCGACGCCCATTCAGGCCCGGGTTATTCCGGCCATTCTTGCAGGAAGGGATATCCTTGCCCGGGCCCAGACAGGAACGGGAAAAACAGATGCCTTTGCACTTCCCCTGGTGGAACTGTTGAGCCGGGGGAACCCCCACCGGCGTCACCCCAGGGCCCTTATCCTGGCGCCCACCCGGGAACTTGCCCTTCAGGTGGGGGACAGCATCAAGGCCTATGGAAGGCGGGTATCCATTCGGTGTTCCGTGGTATACGGCGGGGTCACTATTGATCCCCAGATAGACCGGCTGAAGCGGGGGATTGATATCCTTGTGGCCACGCCGGGACGCCTTCTGGATCTTGCTGGCCACCGGGAGGTGAATCTTTCCCGGATAGCGTTTCTGGTGTTTGATGAGGCCGACAGAATGCTGGACCTGGGGTTCAGCACGGAAATTTCCGAAGTTCTGGCGCTGGTGCCGGAAGATCGGAGGACCATGCTGTTCTCCGCCACCTATACCCAGCAGATCCGGGATCTTGCCCAAAAAATGTTGACGGAACCGGAATACATCGAGGTGACACCCGGTAATACAGCAGCGGAATCCATTGTCCAAAAGATTCACCTGGTGGACAAGTCCCATAAACGGGATCTGCTCATTCATTTGATACTCCGGGAGCGCCGGCGCCAGGTTTTGGTTTTTGTCCGCACAAAATTCGGGGCAAACAAGCTGACGGAGAAACTGGTTGAAAAAGGCATACTCGCCGAAGCGCTCCACGGCAACAAGAGCCAGTCCTTTCGAACCCGCACCCTGAAAGAGTTTAAAAACGGCGGGATCCATATCCTGGTGGCAACGGATGTGGCTGCAAGGGGACTTGACATCAGCAATCTGCCCCATGTGGTGAATTATGACATCCCCCAGGTCCCGGAAGATTATATCCACCGCATCGGGCGGACCGGCCGGGCAGGCGCCGGCGGCATTGCCGTCTCCCTGGTCAGCCCTGAAGAAAGAGGGTATTTAAAGGCCATTGAAGGATTGCTGAAGGAAAAGATTCCCCGGGAAGAGGTCAGCGGTTTTACCATTGGCGGGGAGGTGCCGGATTTTGTTCTGCTGCGTCCCAACCATCCGTCCAGTGAAAAAAAGGCAGACAAGGCCATTCTGGAGCTGATCAAGCAACGGAAGATGTCAAAACAGCGGGGAACCGTAAAATGACCAACAATGATATCCTGCGGCGGATCCGCTATATTTTTGATCTCAGCGATTCTAAAATGATGGCCGTATTTGGCCTGGCGGGCCTTTCGGTGACACGCAGTGAAATAAGCGATTGGCTCAAAAAAGAGGATGATCCGGCATTTCAGGAATGCCGGGATACCCATCTGGCTATATTTTTAAACGGGTTGATCCATGATAAACGGGGCAAAAAAGAAGGCCCCCGGCCGGACCCGGAACAACGCCTGACCAATAATATCATTTTCAGAAAATTAAGAATTGCCTTGGATTTGAAAGCCGAGGATATCATTGAGATCATCGGACTGACAGATATGACTATCAGCAAGCATGAGCTGAGCGCCTTTTTCAGGAAGCCCGAGAACAGACATTATCGGGTCTGTAAAGATCAGATCCTGCGCAATTTTTTAAAAGGGTTGCAGCTTAAATACCGGCCGGGAATTGATGAAAACCCGTGGGGATTGGATTAAATCATGAAATAATTCGGTGGGTTGCCCAGTTATTTTGGGTACTCATCCAACTAAAAAATGGATTTTGTGACGTAAGTAGTCCCCGACTCAAACACCTCGGTTTGATCGGTCGGATTGTATATCTCAGGCACCCAATAACAAAGGCTGGAAAGTTTATAGATGGACTTGATCGCTTTGGAATCCCTATCCCTATTCTGTTTCAATCCAATTTTCCAACCGCAAGCCTTCGACTCTCACAAACTCAGACATGTTGTTGGTGATCAGGATCAGAGATTTACTTCGGGCATGCCCGGCAATGTGCAAATCATTGACCCCTATAGGAGTGCCTTTCTTTTCTAAATCCGCTCTTATATTTCCATAGTGGGCAGCAGCATTATCGTCATAGGGAAAGACCTCCAAACGCGATACGAAATCCTCAACTTTGCGCAGGTTGTGGGACACCATAGCGCTTTTTTCAACCCCGTGTAATAATTCTGCCAACGTGATTGAACTAATACACATCAGTCCTGCATGGGCGTTAAAAATGTCTAATACTTCAATCGGTCGACGCTTAATCACATAAATAACAATATTGGTGTCCAACATATATTTTAACATCAAAAAGATTCCCTTTCAGCTTGTTCTTGTGAAGCACGTTCCGTCATAAAATCATCGGACACACCATCTTCAGAAAGAAAAAAGCTATCCCATGTATTTTCTACTGGTGAAAGTACACGGTCTTTACCGATAATACGTACAACAACTTTTTTCACATTTTCGGGAAACCTGCCGGCAACAGGCAATCTTACCGCTTGGGTTCTATTATTTACAAAGACGGTTCCTACATCCATAGCTCAATCTCCTATATTTAATTTACTATATATAAGAAGTATATAGCATAGGTATGTATCCAGCAAGGGTATATAGCATTATTCTTTTAAAAATATGGCTTATCCCCAGACATTTAAAACCATCTTCCGCTTTTCGGCTTCCACGGGACGGTTAAGAGGGAGAACTGAACCGCTGTGCGGAACAAATCAGCCATTTTCGTGAAGGGCCTGAACCAGTTGTTCGGCAAGTTTTCCGGTCATGCCGGGAAGGGAAGCAATTTCTTCTACTGAGGCGGCCTTCATTTTCGTGATGCCTTTAAAATGCAGGAGCAGGGCTTTTTTCTTTTTGGGTCCGATGCCGGGGATGCCGTCCAGGAAGGACAGCCCCGCCCTTTTCTCCCTGCGGTTTCTCTGGAAGGTAATGGCGAACCGGTGGGCCTCATCCCTGACCCTTTGCAGAAGATACAGGGCCTTGACACTATTGGCCGTATTCAGGGGGTTGGACCGGCCGGGGATATAGATCTTGTCATAGGTCTCGCCCCTGGCCTCATCCTTTTTCGCCAGGCCCGCCGTCATGAAGCGGTCTTCAATCCCGAGGTCCTGCAAAACCGCCAGGGCCATGCCGAGCTGGCCCTTTCCCCCGTCCACCAGAAGGAGATCCGGGTACGGTATTTCCGGCGGGGCCTTGGAAAACCGTCGGCTCAGGACCTTGAACATGGCGGCGTAATCGTCCGGGGTATCCATATCCCGGATAATGAATTTCCGGTAGCCTTCTTTATAGGGCCGTCCGTCCTTGAAGACCACCATGGCGGAAACCGGATCCTGGCCGGAGAGATTGGAATTGTCAAAGCATTCGATGCGCTCCGGCAGCTCGTCCATGGACAGAAGGTCCTTGAGCATGAAAACAGCCGCCCTTTCCTCTTCTTCCCTCAGCAACCGTTTTTCAAGCTCCCGGGCGGCATTGACTTCCGCCATATCCACCAGCCGCTTTTTCTCACCCCGGACCGGGACATGGATGGAGACCCGGCCCTGTTTTTTCTGGGACAGACGGTCCTCAAATAAAACCCTGTCCTCGATGTCCCGGCTCAAAAGGATGGAAGAAGGCAGGACGCTCAGGCTCTCATAATAATCCTCCAGAAAGGCCGGCAGCATTTCTTCAGGCTCCTTGAACCCCAGATCAAGGGGATAGTGGGCCGTGTCGATGAGAACCCCGGACCGGACCACCATGACCGTCATCACCATGGAGCCCCGGTCCGACGCAAAGGCAATGATATCCCGGTCCTGCATGTCCGGGCTGACCACCACCTGCTTTTCCATGATCTGCCGGATGGCGGAAAGGGTATCCCGGTCCTGGGCCGCCTTTTCATATTCCAGGGATGCGGCATGGGCCGCCATCCTTTCCTTGAGCGCATCAACCACTTCCTTTGATCTTCCCTTTAAAAACAGAATGGCATCCCGGACCTGTTTTTTATACTCCTCCGGAGACACCTTATTGCAGCAGAGTCCGAGGCAGGCCTTGATCTGGTAATTCAGGCAGGGCCGGGACCGGTTCCTGAACTGGGTGTTTTTGCATTTCCTGAGCCGAAAGAGCCTCTGGAGCTGGTTCAGGGTCCGGTTGACGCTGAGGCTGGAGGAATAGGGGCCGAAATACAGGGCATGGTCGTTTCGTATCTTCCTGACGCGCAGGATAGCCGGGTAATCCTCATTCATATCAATCCTGAGCAAGGGATAATTCTTCCCGTCCTTCAGGATGACATTGTATTTGGGGGCATATTCCTTGATGAGGTTGGATTCCAGGATAAAGGCCTCATGGCCGGAAGAGGTAAGGACGACCTCAAAATCCCGGATCATTTCCAGGAGAACCAGGGTTTTGGGGTCATGGTGGTCTTTTTTGACGAAATAGGAGGACAGCCTTTTTTTCAGATCCTTGGCCTTGCCCACATAGATGGTTTTGCCGCCGGCGTCCTTCATGAGATAAACCCCCGGGGAATGGGGGATCTGCCGGTATTTTTCCAGGATGGGGTCTGAGATCATGGCTGGTTAAACTGCTTGATATCCTTTAATTCTTTGATCTTGTCCCGGTATTCCGCCGCCTTTTCAAATTCAAGGGTTTCCGCGGCCAGCTTCATCTTATATTCCAGATCCCGGACGATATCCTCCAGGTCCAGTTCCGCCCCTTCATAGGCTCTGATCTCTTCATTCACGGAGCCGTCGGCCACTGCCCCATCCCCATGGGTTGAATAATCAAAGAGATTCAGGTTTTTCCGGATGGTGGCGGGAATGATCCCGTGTTTTTCATTGTAGGCGCTCTGGATGGCCCGCCGTCTATCGGTTTCCGATATGGCTTTTTTCATGGAAGCGGTTTCTTTTTCCGCATACATGATGGCTTTTCCGAATATATTCCGGGCTGCCCGGCCGAAAATCTGGATAAAGGACCGAAAGGACCGGAGAAAGCCTTCCTTGTCCGCATCCAGGATGGCCACAAGGGAGACTTCCGGGATGTCCAGGCCTTCCCGCAGGAGGTTGATCCCGATGAGCACATCAAAGAGGCCTTTACGCAGGTCCTGAATAATATCGATCCGCTCCACGGTGCCGATATCCGAATGCAGGTATTTGACCTTGATCCCGAGATCGGCATAATAATCCGTCAGATCTTCGGCCATGCGCTTGGTCAGGGTGGTCACCAGCACCCGCTCGTGGGCCGCCACCCGTTTCATGATTTCTTCATACAGATCATCCACCTGGGTCTTGGCATCCCTGACCTCGACCCTGGGGTCAATGAGGCCTGTGGGCCGGACAATCTGTTCCGCCACCCGTCCCCCGGCCTGTTCCATTTCATAATCCGCGGGCGTGGCCGACACATAAATGGTCTGGAACACCTTTTGACGGAATTCTTCAAACCGCAGGGGCCGGTTGTCCAGGGCCGAGGGCAGCCGGAACCCGTGTTCCACCAGGGTTTCTTTCCGGGACCGGTCCCCCTTGTACATGGCCCCGAGCTGGGAAACGGAAATATGGCTTTCATCAAAAAACAAGAGAAAATCTTCACCCATATAATCCAGGAGGGTGGGAGGCGGTTCTCCGGGCTGCCGGCCCGTCAGATGCCGGGAATAATTTTCAATGCCGTTGCAGTATCCGATCTCGTTGAGCATCTCCAGGTCATAGCGGGTTCTTTCATCCAGGCGCTGGGCTTCCACCAGTTTATTGCCGGCATAGAGATACTCCAGCCGGGTTTTGAGTTCGGCAATGATTCCTTCCACGGCCCTTTTGCGGGTCTGCTGCTTGGTCACATAATGGGAGGCGGGATAGATGACGGTCTGGTCAAAGCTTTTCAGCAGGGTGCCCTTCAGGGGATCGATTTCCGAAATCCCTTCAATGGTATCCCCGAAAAAATCAATCCTCACCGCCTTGTCTTCCTCATAGGCCGGGAAGATTTCCACCCGGTCCCCCCGGACCCGGAAGGTGCCCCGGTGAAAATCCATATCATTGCGGGTGTACTGGATGTTAACAAATTTTTCCAATACCTTTTCACGGGATATTTCCATGTCCTTGGTCAGGGTCACCCTCAGGTCCAGGTAATCTTCGGGCGCGCCCAGGCCATAGATGCAGGACACGCTGGCCACCACAATGACATCTTTCCGGGCCAGCACGGACCGGGTGGCCGAATGCCGCATCTTGTCGATGACCTCATTGATGGAGGAATCCTTCTGGATATAGGTATCGCTGGAAGGGATATAGGCCTCGGGCTGGTAATAATCATAATAGGATACAAAATATTCCACGGCATTGTCCGGGAAAAGGGCCTTGAATTCATTGTATAACTGGGCCGCCAGGGTTTTGTTGGGGGCGATGATGAGGCTGGGCTTTTCCACCCGGGCGATGACATGAGCCATGGTAAAGGTCTTGCCCGACCCGGTCACGCCGAGAAGCACCTGGTGTTTGCTGTTGGCCAGGACCCCCCGGGTCAGATAGTCGATGGCGGCGGGCTGGTCCCCTGCCGGTGAAAACTCCGATACCAGATTGAATACTCCCATCATCCCTTTCCTTTTGTATGAAGACGGCCCATGTTATCAAGTTGAGAGCCGGGCAATATTAGGGAACGGGAACCTTATCCGCTGTTGATCCGGCTTCCGAGGGCCTTACCTGATTTTCAGGCATACCCAAAGCCCCGTCAGAATCGGCCGGGACCCCTCCCTCATCGGCAATGGATACCGGAAGGGCCGTAATCCGGGTGATGAGCTTTTTTGTCGACAAACGGGAAAACGCACTGATCAAGGACATGATGACGGCGGCAAGATAGGGAATGGCCTGGACCAGGAGGACAATATTCCACACGATGATATCAGCGGTTTCAAAGCCCTGGGACCGGATAATGCCGTAAACGGACAGGAAAAAAGCCAGCAGCATCAGGCCCTCTTCCCGGGCAGACTGGAGGGCATACCAGAACACCTTGCCCTCCACCATTTTCGGTGTCCTGAAAAAGGGCAGGTTCTTGGTCACAAAACCGTAGAGGATGGCCTTGGCAATGGTATGGGACAGGGAGAGCCCTGCCAGGGCCGACGCCAGGGTCTGGGTCAGGGTGGCTTTCACCCGGTTTCGATAGAGGTAAAACATTTTGGCCAGCTTAAACACAAAAAAAGCCAGGGGAACCGCCGACAGAATGACCATGGGCGGGTCAAATTTCCGGGGAAGGCAGATCATGCCGATGGACCATGCCAGGGCTGCAAAGGCAAAGATGAGATTGATGCTGTCCGCCATCCAGGGCAGCCAGCCCGCCAGAAAATGGTAGCGCTGGCCATAGGTCAACCGGCTCCGGCTTTTTCGGAAAAGGGCGTCGGCATGGTGGCGCATAATCTGGACCGCGCCATAGGCCCACCGGTACCGCTGTTTTTTGAAATCCATGAAGATATCGGGCATGACTCCGCGACCATAGCTCTTTGAGGTGTAAAGGGCTTCATAGCCTTTTTCAAATATCTTCAACCCCAGTTCCGCATCTTCGGTAATACACCATTCCGCCCATCCCCCCACCTCTTCCAGAACCGATTTTCTCACCATGGTCATGGTGCCGTGCTGGATGATGGCGTTCCGCTCATTCCGGGTAATCATACCGATATAAAAGAAACCCCGGTATTCGGCATAGCACATGGCTTTGAACAGGCTTTCCCCTTCGTCCCGGTAGTCCTGGGGAGCCTGGACAACGGCCACGGAAGGTTTTAAAAACTGGGGCACCAGGTCCCTGAGCCAGTCCGGGGTCACCTGGTAATCGCTGTCAATGACGGCCACCACCTCTGCCTGGGCCGAGGTGTGCCTGAGACAATAGTTCAAGGCCCCGGCCTTGAATCCTTTGAGCGGATTTTCATGGAAAAAATGAAATTTGGGGCCCAGAGCCTTGCAGTGGGCCTCCACCGGCTGCCAGACCGCCGGATCCTGGGTATTATTATCCATGACAATGACTTCATAGGAAGGATAATCCAGTACGGCAAGGGCGTTCAGGGTTTCAATCATCATGTCCGGCGGCTCGTTGTAAGCCGGTATATGGATCGATACCATGGGCAGAACCTCAACCGGGGCTTCCATCAGGGTCAGGGGACGCCGCATCCCCGTTGTCCAGATGGCTTCGGCCCATTCGTGGGCTTCGGTCAAAAGGACAATGACCACGCCGATGATCCCCAGGAGCATGAGGCAGCCCACAACGATGATGGAAACCGTCAGATACTGCTGCGAATAATTATAGACTATCCAGACGGCGCCGGTGGCGGCCAGGAAAGCAACGGATGCCAGGAACCCTCGGCCCGAAGGCCGGAGGGAAATGCTGTCGATCAACAGAAGTGAAAACGTAAAAATGGCAATGACAATGGAAATTCCGGCCAGCATCCGCCACTGGGGCACTCCGACAATGGGTGAGGTAAAGGGAAATTTGGGCTGCCGGGCCAGGTCATAGACCCCCCAGTAGCCCCCGACGGAACCTTCGTTCACCCTTTTCCAGGGCTGGTCAAAAGCTTCCATGACATAATACACATAATGCAGCTCTTCGGCCTTGGTGATAAACCGGCGCAGGAAGGTGGCCTGATTGGCAACGGAAGCTACTGCTTCGCTGCGGGTACGCCCGTTGCTGGGCCAGCCGACTTCTGCAATCACCACAGACTTGCCGGGAAAGGTGGCCTTTAAAATGTTAACATGCTCAATGATGTAATCCACGGCCCTTTCCATCTCAACCCCTTCCCAATAGGGAAGCATATGGGTGGCGATGAAATCCACATGCCCGGCCATCTCCGGATTCTTGACCCAGATATGCCAGGGTTCCGCCGTGCTGACGGGAACCGTCACCGAAGCCTGGACCTGGTCGATATAGTCCATCAGCTCTTTAACGGTCAGATCGTTCCGGTAAAGGACCTCGTTTCCGACAATAACCCGGATGACATTGCGGTAATTTTCCCGGGCCAGCCGGATGACGGTCTGAATCTGCTCTTCATTGGCTTCCAGGTCTTTGCTGAGCCAAGCCCCCAGGGTAACATTGAGACCGTATTTGCTTGCCAGGGCGGGGATTTTCTCCTGAACCGCTTCCACGGAATAGGTTCGGATGGCGTTGGTTTTGTTGGCCAGAAGCTTGAGATCCCCTTCAATTTCCACTTCCGTGGGAAAATTCTTTTCCATGGGATTGTTCCAGGCCTGCATGGGAGAAAAGGAAAACCCTTGAATCCGGCTGGGCCATGAGGGTTCTATCTCCGGCCGGTTCAATAGATACCAGAAACTAAAAAAAATGACTGCAACAGCGATGCAGATAAAAACATTAAATAATTTCATAAAGCGGGAGATTATAGTGCAATTATGGTTTTTTTGTCAATATAAATACAAGGATTCTAATTGAGGACAGCATGTTTCACATGCAGGGTTGTGCAGGCCGAACCATGGCGGCATAGGGATCAGACAATCCCGTTTTTCCGACCCGGTCATAAATTCTTCGTTTCCCGCTGTCCCCCAGAATGGAATAGGCTTCTCCAATGGCTTTGAATTTTTCCTCCGCATCCTCGTCCAGATTGACATCCGGATGAAATTCCATGGCCAGTTTCCGGTAGGCTTTTTTAATCTCTTCCCGGGATGCGGTCCTGTCTATGTTCAACAGGCTGTAATACTCTTTTGAATCCATTTTTTGTGACCCTCATCTAAACCACAGGTTCTGATCAACCCTGATGAATTCATTAGACAGATTCTCTGTTTTTGTCAATATAAACCCTTTATGCCGCTTTTTTTTAAACTACACAACTGGTATGATCTGTTTCAGGATAACAAAAAAAACGATATGTTCTAAAAGGAGAATGCCATGACCCTTGAAACCATCAAAGCCTCGATTTCACCCTGCGGCCTCTCTTGTGAAACCTGTTTTGCCCACGTGGATGGAGATATCCGCAGATACAGCCTGAAACTCAAGGAAAAACTCGGGAATTTTGAAGCCTATGCCCGGCGGTTTGAAACCCTTCTCGACAATCCGATTTTTAAAAAATACACGGATTTCAAGGAGATGCTGGATTTTCTGGCTTCTGAAAACTGCCAAGGCTGCCGCAATGAAAACTGCAAACTTTTCAAGGACTGCGAAGTGCGCCGATGCCACCAGGAAAAACAGGTGGATTTCTGCTATGAGTGCAA
>CAZAHK010000122.1:9519-11586 GCA_964484555.1 uncultured Desulfobacula sp. | reverse complement strand
ACCTACAGAGCAACAAACCCTTGATCTTTGATGAAAAAGATAAAACGATCAAGGAGTATGACGACAAAACCCTCGCCTTTGAAGACTGTGCCCTTTACGGCGAATATGAATATGAAGGGGAAAAAGTCATACCCTGCTTTGTTCCGTTTAAAGAACATCTGAAACAGTACACCATTGAATGGGCAGCAGATGTCTCCACGGTTCCGGCTGCCACGATCCTGCAAGTGGCCAAGGGCTGGGTGGACAATGCCCAGATCGGCTCCACCATTACTCTTGAGGGGAAGACCTATCCCTACAGACCGGTTTCATCGGTGACCTTCCGCGGGTCCCAGGGCCACTCAAACGGTATCCACCAGGTGGCTGCCATCGATCTCATGAGTCAGCTTGTCGGGGCGGAAGATGTACCGGGCGGCACCCTGGGATGGCCTGCCATACGAAGAGCCTATCCGGGCGGTAATTATGAACAAACTTGCACTGTTGGCACGGACGGCGTTATTGTGCCGTCGGTATTCTATTCCCATGATCCCTGGCCGGTCCATGCACCCAGCTATCCTGCCACCAATATGGGATGTGTGGATCTGTGGACCCACTGCACCCTTTCCCACATTCCCTATGTTGAGGAAATGGAGTATATCCATGAAAAACTCGGCATGAAATCCAAACCGGAAATGATTTTCGGAATCTCTGCCAATTTTGTTATCAGTAATTCTGACTGGGCCACAGCCGTTAAAAATTTTAAAGACTGCTTTGTGGTTCAGTTGGATCTCTGGGTCAATGAAACCGACCAGGCCATTGGTGATATTATTCTGCCGGATGTGTCCTATCTGGAAAAAGACTGCTGGTCCTCTGAAATTGATGCTTTCTTTTTCTCCGGATCACCTTCCCATGAAAATTGGTATGTGCATTTGCAGCAGCCGGTGGCTAAGCCGATAGGGGAATCCCGTTTCTTCATGGATGTGTATATTGATATTGCCAACCGGGTAGGCGTTCTGGATAAATTTAATGCCAAGCTGAATTCCTACTACGGCGTCAAAGATCCGGAACTCCAGATCAAGCCCGGTGAAGTCCTGAACTGGAAGCAGATTGGGGAGAGGTTCCTCAAATGGGTTTATGGAAAAGAGGGGGCAGAGAAAGTTCAGAAGCAAGGTTATGCCACCTGGCACAAACCCATTGACGATGTCTACTGGAGATGGAGTATTGATACCCGTTGCCCGGTTTACATGGAATACCTGATTCATGACAAGCGGAACATGAAGAAGATATTTGATGAGGTCGGATTTGACCTGTGGATGGATTGGGATCAGTATACACCTCTTCCATCCTGGTTCTGGCCCGAATCCCATAAGGATCTGGACAATGAATTTGATCTGCTGGCATTTTCTTACAGGGATATCCTGCATACCAACAATACCACGTTCCAGAATCCGTATATTGATGAAGTCTCCAAGATGTGCCCCTACACCTTTACCATTACCCTGAACACCACCATGGCAAAACAAAGAGGGCTCAAGGACGGGGATATCATCTGGATTGAAAATAAATACGGCGTTAAGGAAAGCGGTATTGTCAAGACCATGGAAGCCCAGAGTCCGAAAGTCATAGGTATTGCCGGCCAGGGTGGTTTGTGGGCGGACGGAAGGCCCATTGCCAAAGGCAAGGGTGCCAATTTCTGCAAACTGTTGCCGGCAAAATTCAGATATTTTGATCCTATTGCAGGTAACATGGAAACAGCGGTTGCCGTTAAAATTTATAAAGAATAAAGGAGGAATGAAAAATGAGCAATAAAGACCATGAATTGATTCAAACCATGTTTCCTCCTGACGGCAGCGGGCTTAAACCCTATGAATGGATGGTCAATCCCACCCGTCAGCAGCAATGGATAGATAATCAGGGCGTTTTTCTGTGGCTGGCCTTCTTTTTCTCTGAAATAGGGGCCGGGTTGTATTTTATATCGCTTTTTTATGAGTTTAAGGCCGGATTGATTCTGGGATGGCTGATCACCCTTGTCCTTGGCGGTGTGATTCATATCCTGTATCTCGGTAACCCGCTCAGGGCCTGGCGGATGCT
>CAZAHK010000122.1:0-9419 GCA_964484555.1 uncultured Desulfobacula sp. | reverse complement strand
ATCGGAAAGGCATCCATCCTTATGCAGGTAACAGGAGAGCTCAAGCGGATTTCTCTTATCGGCGTGGCAGGTCTTGGGGTTGGTCTTCCGCTGATTCTGACCCTGATCATGTGGGGAGGGGATACCAATGCGTTCTGGATCTTTTTGAGGCTGGCCTCTGTGATTGCCGGTGATCTGGCCGTACGGTATGTGATTATGAAAAGTGCGGTATATAAACCTCTTTTAACACGACAATAACCCAAGGTTCTGATAATGGGCGGGCAGGGAATGATGTTTCCTGCCCGCCTGTTTTTATAGGTAAGACAGTCCGGGAAAAAAAAATTAGGGATTGAAAATATAAGGAAAAGGATATAATTATAGCTATATAATAGACAATATAAAGCTATTGTCTTATATTTTTAAGCAGTTAAGGTTGAATTCGGGTTTTTCATGAATCGAAGAGAGCAATGCAAAAAAAAATGACACTGGGAAATGGGGTATTTTATCTATTTATGTCAAACAGGATGCCATATGGCGGATAAAGAGAAACAGGAAAAAAATACGGAAAAGCAGCCTGAACTTCAGCCAAAGGTAAAATTTGAAGTATATGGTGAAGAAATGATCGAAAAAGAAGTAAAATCCAGCGGCAACAGTGGGAGAATCTATCTTCCGCCAAACTGGGTCGGGCATACGGTGAAGATCATTAAGGTAGACTAACAATGGAGGATCTTGTGGAACACGCAGTTAACATAAGAGAAATCACTCTTGAAGATGCAGCGGCCATTCAACAGATAAGAAGTGCAATTTCAGAGGAAGACGGGTCCGTTGATTTTGAAAAATTTATTGAGCAGCAGATATCTGAAAACAGGGGCAAATTAAGTTTGGTGGCTGTCATTAACGGAAGAGTTGTGGGGTATATGATCAGCACGATTCTGTATGCCGGGTTCGGCATCAAAAAAAGCGCCTGGATTATGGCCATCGGTGTCCACCCGGAATATATGGGGCAGGGTATAGGGCTGACCCTGGCCCGGAAGATTTGTGATATCTATAAAGAAAAAGGGATCAAGCATATCTATTCTTCGGTTCTCTGGGATTCCACCGATGTGCTGTCCTTTTTTAAGAAACTGGGATTTGAGAGAAGTGAATTTATCAACCTGAAAAAGAGATTATAGCTTTCTGCTGATCTTGGGCTTGCCTTTTCCTGAAGGAGTGGCGTAAATGTCGAATCTCCTGAGCATTGGACTGATAGTGTTGATGGTCTGCATTTATTTCAGCAGGTCTATCTCGAAGGAAGCCCTGGAACTTCTTACGGAACAGGAGAAATTTTATCTTGAAAAACAGTTTGCCGGATTCGGCAAACGTTTTTATCTGATACCCATGGTTATCAGCTTTTCAGCGTATATGCTTATCACCTACTTTAAGCCCTCCCTTTCCAATGCCGCCTTTGTTCTATTCGTACTTTTTTTCCTTTTTTTCCTTTTTTTTAATTCGATCCGGGTCGTCCGGAAAATGAAGGACACAGCTCTTCCTGCAGCCTATATCAGGGAATATCAACACTCCAGATGGATATATAATATGGGATTCGTCCTGTGTGGTGGTATCCTCTTATATGAAATGGTATTTTCAGGAGGATGAAAATAAGCCCTGGCCCTTTTCGGTTTAAATTTTAAACTGACTGACCAGATTTTCAAGCTGAACAGCAAGCTTCATCAATTCATCCGCACTGTTTTCCACCTGGACGCTTTTTTCTGAAATATCATGGGAGTTTTTATCCACATCCACCATGTCCCGGCTGATCCGGCCAGTGGAATCATTGGTTTGGTTTACATTGGCATTCACATCCTGGATTCCGTTATATGCATTGGAAATATTGACGGCAATCTCCTTGGTGGTCACAGACTGTTCTTCCACGGCAGAAGCAATTTGAGCGATAATGGAATTGATATTATGAACCACCTCCAGGGTGGTGTTCATTTCAGTGGTTGATTTTTGAACCATTCTTTGAATTTCATTGACCTTGTCCCTGATTTCCTGGGTGGCTTTGGCCGTCTGCTGTGCAAGGACTTTAATTTCATTGGCCACCACGGCAAATCCTTTTCCGGCCTCGCCGGCCCGGGCCGATTCAATGGTGGCATTTAAGGCCAAAAGGTTGGTTTGTTCGGAAATCTGGTTGATGGCCTCAGTGACCTTACCGATTTCAATGGCGGCATTTCTTAATTCCGATAACCGGTCGGAGGAATTCTGAGCCTGCACAACAGCCTGTTCGGCAATAGACCGGGCATTTTCGGAATTTTTTGCAATCTCATTAATGGTGCTGGTCATTTCTTCGGTGGCCGAAGAAACCATATGAATATTGGCCGAAGCCTCATCCATTTTCAGGGTGACGTGGCTGATATTTTCAGACATGGCGATTAAGGCATCATTAACGCTATTGGATTTGGCATTCATTTCGACGGAACCCTTGGACATGATATGGGAAAGGTCGGAAAGCCCTGTGGAGGAAAGACTTAAGGCCGAGGCATTGCCTGAGATATTTCCGATGATGCCCTGGAGTTTGTCCATGAAGGTGTTAAAGCAGCCAGCCAGCTTTCCGATCTCATCCCTGGATTTGATGTCGAGACGGGTGGTCAGATCCCCTTCCCCCCTGGCAAGATCATCAAGGCTGGCTACAACCCTAAGGATGGGGTTAATGAACGAATTGGCAAAAACAATGGTTACGGGTATGACCAGAAGGATACACACAAGGGCGACAATGCATAGAAGTTTGATAATCTGCCATGAATTGTTTTTAATGATCTCATCGGACAAAAGAGAAGCCGCTATTCCGACAAAGGTCTTCCCATTGTATAAGGGAAGAGCCCCCTGGATATAGGAGACGTTTTCCAGGTTGAGGGGGTTAACAAAGGCTTCCTGTTTTTCAAGGCTGTCAGGGGTCTCTTTATGAGGGACATGGGAGAGGTCCGGTTTTTTATAGTCCGGCAGTGTTCCGATGAGAAAACGGTCTTTTGAAAACAGGTTGGTCTTCATGCCGGTGACCTGGGTCATTTTATCTGTAAAATCTTTTTTAAACTGAAAAGAGGTTTGAATAAATCCTAGCTGTTTGGCTTCTGTTTGGCCTTTGGCTGCATTAAAAACATCCCCGATAATGGGGACTGATGCGATAATATTAATGCTGTTGCCTGAAGCATCAAAATCAACGGATTGGCTCGTGATAAGGGCTTGGCCGTAATTCATGGCAATGCCGACCTCAGGGAAGGTTTCTGCCGGCTTATAGGTATCCCGTGTGGCAGCATCTCCCTTATTCAGTGAGGCAACAAAAAAAGAAAAATCTTTTTCCGCACTTGCCGGGGTCTCTTCTGATTTCACAAGGCCGGCAGCCGTCATTGACGCATAATGAACATATCCCAGGATATCCGAAGCTTCTCCACGGACGGCAAAAACCTTAAGATCGCCTTCCATATCATAGATGGCCATTTTCCATAGGTCGCTGGTTTGCCCGACTTGGTAAATGGCGCCGACTATGGTCTGATATTGGGCGTGCAGGAGGCGTATATTGGGTTCCCGTTTGTTTTCATTCAGATATGCAATTTTGGATGCCATTTGATTGGCGGATGCCATTTGTAATGCATCGGCCATGAGTTTGTTCTGCTTGTCCAAAAGATCCTGCCGGATGACATTGACGGCGCTTAAAACCTGTTTGTCGGCAATATTTTTGTTCTGCTTTGTAACCAAAACAGAAACAAGGAACAAGGTAGCGATCATGATAAGAATCACCAGTCCACCGGCGCCAAAAATCAATTTTTTTTTAAGGGACATGTTTTTTCCTTCCGCAAATATTTATGAGCGGCAAATCAGTTGGTCATAAAATGACTGTATCTTCTTTGTCAGGGGCCCCGGCACACCGTGGCCGATTTTCCCTCCATCCGCTTCAATAATGGGCTGTATTTTCATAACGGTTGAACATAAAAAAGCTTCATCGCAATGATAAAATTCATGGATCTGATAAGGTCTTTCTTCAACTGCAATGTTTTCTTTTTTGCAGATCCGGTTGATGATGACCTCTCTTGTGATCCCCGGAAGGACATGGTTGTCGAGGGGATGAGTGATAAGGGCCTGCCCTTTTATAATAAAGATATTGGTGCAGGTTCCTTCGAGAACATGACCCTCCCTGGATATGAAAACCGTATCGGCCAGGCCTGCTTTTCTGGCCCTGTGCTGTTCCAGGGCAGCGGGAAGCAGTTGAACGGTTTTGACATGACACATGCCCCATCTGTAATCCTCGCAGGTTCTGATGCGGATGCCTTTGGTATTCGCCTCGGTATCCAGGTGGGCAAGATTTTTGATGGTCATAATGATCTGGGGGGCAACCGTATTGGTGTAACTATGGGCCCTGGGTTCGACCCCCCGGGATATCTGAAGATAACATCCTCCCCTTGCATATTCTGAAACCCGAAACAGTTCAATGATCTGATCTTTCAGACCCGGTATGGAAACAGATGGAAAATCGATCAGTTCCATGGAGGTTTGAAGCCTTTTCAAATGTTCATCCAGACAGAAGATCTGATAATTAAAGCTTTCAATGAATTCATATACGGCGTCACCGAATTGGTAACCCCGATCCTCGATGGAAACAAAAGCGTCTTCGATTCTAATGATTTGACCATTTAAATATGCAAAATCCGGCATGGAAAGGCTCCTGAATATGGATTGACCGGCTTTTTAAGGCACGGTAAGTTTTTTCCCTTTGTCGGCAGGAAACGGACTAAATTTAGAATAGGGAAAATGGCTTTGTCAAGAAGAGAATTGATTTTATGAGGTATTTCGATCTTTTGCCGGTTTTTTCCTTAAACTAAAATCATAGTATGGCTTGACAAATGAGTGCTCCATGAATATAAACAAACGACGTAAGTAAGTGCGTGCTACAGGCTGTACCAGGCGGGTCAAAACGCTGATAATAAAGCTATTTCCGCAGTTGACCCAGGTTTTTTTAACATAAACTTAGTTTCAGTTAAAGGGGGAGTGTTGTATGAAAAATGTATTGAAGGTTTTCGTTGCAGTTTGTTTCCTGTTCAGCGTGGCGGCAATGCCGGCCGTGGCAGGAAATGTCGTTAAATTACAAAAGGGCGAGCCGGTTCATCTGGCCTATTGGTTTGTAACATCAGGAGCCAATACCTCTCTTGGGATGGATACGTTCCGCGGTGTTGAAATTGCCATTGAAGATTTCGGCGGAAAACTCAAAGGCCATCCGATTAAACTGACCGGCCAGGATGAAATGTGCGGACCGGAAGGCGGCCAGGCTGCGGCTTCCAAAATTGCATCCGATCCTTCCGTGATTGCATCCATTGGGTCTAACTGCTCCAGCGCTGCAAAACCCGGCGTACCCATTCTCTGGAAAATGGGAATCCCCAATGTTTCTCCCTCCAACACTGCCCCATTTTTGACTGATCCTGCCAGTGGAACGGATTTTGACGGTTATTTGAGGACCTGCCACAATGATAAGGTTCAGGGTGCGGTTGCGGCTGAGTTTGCTTTCACAAAGCTGGGCCTTAAAAAAGCGGCCACCATCCATGATGGCAGTGTTTATGCAGAACAGCTTCAGCAGGTTTTTGCCGATACATTTACCAAACTGGGCGGAACCATTACCTCCCAGGAAGCGGTTTCTCCGGGAGATACGGATATGAGACCGGTTCTGACAAAGATTGCCAGCGGGAAACCTGAATTTATATATCTTCCCATGTTCATCGCCGAATCAGGCCATGTGACCCGCCAGTGCAAAGAAGTTGCCGGTTTGGAAAAGGTCGCCCTCATGAGTGCGGACGGTTCTTTTTCTCCGGATTTCCTGAAAGCTGCCGGCAAGGCCGTTATCGGTATGTATCATTCCAGCCCTGACTTTTCAGCTCTGGGTGATTCCTATGGCAAATTTCTTGAAAAACACAAAGCAAAATATGGTATAAGCCCGGAAGCTCCATTCCATGCGCATGCCTATGATGCCGCGATGCTTATCCTCAATGCCATTGATAAGGTTGCCGTTGTTTCAGGCGATACCCTTGAAATCGACAGAGAAGCCCTTGTCAAGGCAATGTATGCAACAAAAGGCATGAAAGGCCTTACAGGAACCATTACCTGTGATGAACACGGTGATTGTGCCGATCCTAAAATTGCCGTCTACAAGACCAGTGAAGCTGATCTTAAAGCCGGTCTAATGCCGACAGTACCGTTCTGGAAAAAATACTAAATTGACCCTGACGACATCCGGTGGTGAGAAACACACAACCGGATGTCGTCTGTTTCGTGGATAAAAAATAATCAAGGCATGTTTCCGGGATTTTTTTAAATGGTCTAACTATTTACCCTGCTCTGATACACATTATTTTTTATCATTGGGATGGAGGACAAATGTTTCAAAAATGGAAAGATAGGGTGACAATAACCGACATTGTCATGTGGATGATTGGGGGCACTCTGCTGTTATTGTGTTTATGGGGATCAGTTTCCACGATCAGGGCAGGCCTGTATACAAAAAGTCACTGGATAGACTTTTTAATTTTTGGATTGGCGCAGGGTAGTATCTATGCATTGATAGCCACCGGCTACACCATGGTCTACGGTGTTTTGAAAATGATCAATTTTGCCCATGGTGAGGTTTTCATGAGCGGACCGTTCACCGGTTATTTTGTTGCTACAGCCATGTGGCGCAGTGATTTTCTGGATAATCATCCGATTATGGCTATCATTACCATTTTTGCCGTGGCCATGTTCGTGTCCACCATGGTTGCCTTTCTGGTGGAAAAAATCGCCTACAGGCCTTTGAGGGGCGCACCCCGGTTGATCCCTTTGATCACAGCCATCGGTGCTTCCTTTTTTCTCCAATATCTTTTTAAAGGGCTTTACGGCTCCGGGATCAATGCATATCCGGACATCGAGATCCTTAACGGATTCTGGATGATTTTTGGCATAAGAGTTCTGAAAATTCAGGTGATTGTCATCATTGCGGCCATCGTTCTCATGTTGGTCCTGTATAATTTTATCATGCTGACACGGGTTGGAAAAGCCATCCGGGCCGTATCGGAAGATAAGGAAGCCGCAGCCCTCATGGGAATCAATGTGGATGCCATGATTTCCACTACCTTTATCATTGGGGGAATGGCAGCCGGTGCGGCTGGCGTTCTATATGCCTTGATGTTTAAACAGGTACATTTTTTCATGGGATTTCTCCCGGGGTTGAAGGCCTTTACTGCAGCAGTTCTCGGCGGAATCGGAAACATACCGGGGGCAATGCTTGGCGGTATTTTTTTAGGGTTGATTGAATCAGTGGCTCCGGCGCTATTTCTTGACGGTCTTGGAATCATCGCGCCTTACCAGCTTAAAGATGCAATTGCATTTACCATGCTGGTAATGGTTCTGATTTTCAGGCCCACGGGAATTCTGGGCGAACGTTTAGCCTCTAAAAAGGCCTAAAATTAATAAAGTTGATAAGGTGAGGGTATGACAAAAGCTCAATCTTTATGGAATCAAGGTTTTAAAATAGGAGCCATTGGTGGTGTCAGTGTTTTGATAATATCCCTTATCGGGATGGTGGAATCCTTTGGAAAACGTGACATCATTGCCGGGGTCCTGCCGATGGGTGTGGCGATAGCATTGATTATCTCCATTCTTGCGGCCTATATGGCGGCTAAAAAAACACCGATTTCAGACAAATCCATTCAATTTGCCAATGCCGTGGTGTCCGGTCTTGTGATTTCCGGATTCCTGGCAGTATTCGTGATGATAGGACGTTCGTTTAATATCCGGGAAATGTTTGTCGGAGCTTCCCCGGTGCTTTATAATATACTGACCGGCGGGGTTGCCGGTGCTGGCGGTATCTTTCTGCTTCTATTGACAGGTGTCCTGTGCGGTGCGTTTGCAGGCATTCTTCACATGCTCAGGGATCTGCCGAGAAAACTCACAGTGAATGCACTGTTAACGATTTTCATCCTGGGGTTGTTGCAGGAGTTGATATTGCCCATCTTAAAGGCCTGGGATGTCGGCATGATCAATTATCTGGCCGGTCTGTTCTATACATTGAATGGACTGACTCCCATTGGGGCCATCCTGTCCGTGGTTATCTTCTGCATTCTATACCTTCTATGGAACGCCAATCAGGGGGCCATCAAATCCAAATATGCCGCCCTGCCCAAAGAAGCCCGGAAAAAATCCCAGGTTGCCGCCCTTATTGTTCTTGCCGTTATTCTCATCGTGCTGCCCCAGTTCCTGGGGTTGTTTTTAAGCGAGGTGATCACCATTGTCGGCCTTTATGTTCTTCTGGGGCTCGGCCTGAATATTGTTGTCGGATATGCCGGGCTTCTGGATCTCGGCTATGTCGCTTTTTTTGCCATTGGCTCCTATGTGGTGGCTCTGCTGACATCTCCGCAAATTTTTGCCTTCGGGCTCAATTTCTGGCAGGCCCTTCCCATTGCCGTCATCTGCGGTATTTTAGCCGGTGTCATGCTGGGCATCCCGGTGCTTAAGATGCGTGGGGATTATCTGGCCATTGCGACTCTGGGGTTTGGTGAGATTATCCGTATTCTGGTGCTTTCCGATTTTCTGAGGCCATGGCTGGGAGGTGCCCAGGGGATCGGCTCCATTCCCAATCCGAATCTTTTCGGGTTTCAGATGGTAAAACCCCAGCACATCTACTATCTGCTTCTTGCGGGCATCATTCTGGTCATATTTATTTCTCTCAGGCTTAAAAATTCAAAGATCGGAAGAGCCTGGATGGCCATGCGGGAAGATGAAGATGTGGCCCAGGCCATGGGGATCAATCTGGTGGCCACCAAATTGCTGGCGTTTGCAACCGGTGCCGGATTTTCTGCCCTGAGCGGTGCCATTTTTGCCAGCAAGATCGGTTCCGTGTATCCCCACAGTTTTAATGTTTTTATTTCCATCAATGTGGTGTGTATCGTTATCATCGGCGGTATCGGGAGCCTGCCCGGAATTGTTGTGGGTGCAGCAGTGCTGATGGGTCTTCCGGAGCTTTTAAGGGAATTTGCCGAATACCGGATGTTTGTCTATGGCGTGGCCCTGGTCATTGTGATGCTGTTAAGACCGGAAGGCCTTTTGCCTGAAGCACGGCATAAAATGGAATTTCATGATGAAACAGAAGCCGGCGCCAAAACCGTTGCTTAGCCTGGAGGAAATCTTATGATCTTATTGAGTATACAGGAAATGACAAAACGGTTTGGTGGGCTGGTGGCACTGAACGCATTGAATATCAATGTAAAGGAAAAATCCATTCACAGTATCATCGGTCCCAACGGCGCCGGAAAGACGACCTTTTTCAACTGTCTCACCGGGTTCTACCGCCCTGAGGAAGGGGAGGTCATGTTCAACGGGCAGTCCATTGTCGGGCTTTCCCCGGACCGCATCGTCCATAAAGGCATATCCAGAACCTATCAGAATAT
>CAZAHK010000121.1:3727-11607 GCA_964484555.1 uncultured Desulfobacula sp. | reverse complement strand
TATGAGGTGGTCATCCCGAAAAGCCAGGTCTGCTGCTCCATTCCCCTGCTCTTTCACGGGGCAAAAGAGGCGGCCATGAAAAATATCAAAACCAACCTGAAGGCCCTGGCGGATATTGAAGCCGAGGCCGTTCTCGTGGACTGCTCCACCTGCGGGGAAGCATTGAAAAATGAATATCCTCGCCTTTTTGAAGCCGGCGGCAGGCACCTTGCCGAGGCTCAGAAAATTGCTTCCCGGGTGACGGATATCCTTTCTTTCATGGACCGGCATTTTGATCGGCTTCAATTTGTCCCGGCCGTCACCGAAAAAATATCAGTCACCTATCATGCCCCCTGCCATACCCGGAACACCTTTCAATCCCACGGCATTGCTGAAAAACTCCTTCAGAACCTGCCCAACGTGACCTATCATCGAACCCCGGATTTTGACCAGTGCTGCGGCGGCGGAGGAACTTTTTTTTATGAATATCCCGAAGTTTCAAAAAAAATGGTTGACAAAAAAATCGAATCTGCAAAAGCTATGCAGGCGACCCATTGGATAACGGATTGCCCGGTCTGCAGGATGAACCTTGCCGGCAATATGGATGAATCTGACGGATTACGGGTGCTTCACCCTGTAACCCTTATTTACGCGGCTTTGAAACGGATATGAAAATCAAACTGGAAAAAGGACAGACCACACTGGACATCGCTCTGCCGGATGAAAAAATATGCGATATCATTATCGGAAGAAAGGTCCCGGCCATGAGCCATGACGACATCAGGGACATTATTTCGAACAGGATCCGAGCCCACAGCCCCGAAGACATCAGGGACAGGAAAATCGCCCTCATCATTCCGGACAGCACAAGACTCTGGGCCAGGGGGGATGTCTTTGTCCCTGAAATCGTCAAAACCCTCTTTGACCTCGGGGTTCCACGGGAAAATCTCAGGATCATCATTGCCGGCGGCACCCATGCGGACATGACAAAAGATCAGTTTTCAGCCCTGGCCGGGACTTTCTGCGCCCAGCAGGTTGAAATCCTCAATGCCGCCAACCAAAATCAGGACCGCCTGGTGTATATCGGTGAAACCTATAAAAAAACCCCGGTCTTTATTACCAAAGAAGCTGCGGAAGCCGATCATATCATCATTTTCGGCGGGGTACTGCACCATCTCATCGCCGGATTCGGCGGCGGCAGAAAATATATCATGCCCGGCATTGCCGGATATGACACCATCCAGAAAAACCATTCCCTGGCCATCCGGAAAGATGGAACCCCCCATCCCCTGGCCCGCCAGGCAAAGCTCTGGGGAAACCCCGTCAATGAGGATATCAACGATGCCGCCACCCTTTTTTTAGAAGGCAAAACCTGTACCTATGTGGCCGTTGCAGCCGGAGGGACCGGTGATATTTTTTATGCCGATGCCGGCCCCCTGCACGACACCTTTATCAAAGGCTGCAAAAAGCTCGATGAGGTCTGCTGTATACCTGTTCCCAAAAAAGGGGATTTTGTCATCTTTTCCACCGGCGGCCACCGGGCCGACGGCCAGCTCTATCAATCCACCAAAGCCTTGTTCAATGCCGTCCATATCGTAAAAGAAGGCGGAAACATCCTCTTTGTGGCCGGGTGTGGTGAAGGGGTGGGAAATGAAACTTTTTCATCCGTCCTTAAAACCTATAAAGGCAATCCTGAAAAACTTGGGCTTGAACTTGCCGTGACCTTTGACATGGCCGCCTATGTCGCCTTCCGGGTGCTGGATATCCTGAAGCGCTTCAACGTCACCCTCGTATCGAATTTTTCCAAATCCGAAACCGAAGCCCTGGGATTTCATCATACCGATAATATGGATCATTACGTTCAAAACCTTAAAGGAAAAGGCTATGTCATTCCGTTTGCCGAAAATATCCTGCCCGTTGCAAAGGGATAAGGGTATTTTAAACGGATGGCCCCAAACATATGAAAAAAGGAAATATTTAACCTAGCAACTCTTTAGAGGAGGAACCATGGAAAGACGAACGTTTTTAAAGAAAGCAGGCATTGGAACCGCAACAGCAGCCGCCGCAATGGCAGTGGGTGCACCTTCCGTCATCGCAGCCCCGAAAATCCAGTGGACGGCCACGTCGTTCTGGAATCCGAAGATCAAAATCATGTTTGATATGGCCAAGCAATTCTGTGAAGATGTAAAGGAATTGACGGACGGCCAGTTTGAAATCAAGCTCTATGGCGGCGGAGAACTTGTCCCCCCGCCCGGCGCCTTTGATGCCGTCTCCAAGGGCACGGTCCAGATGGGAACCGGCTCTCCCTATTTCTGGGCTGGCAAAAACACGGCCTTTAACTGGTTCGGCTCCATCCCCTTCGGCATGAATGCCCAATGTATCAATTCCTGGTTCTACGAGGGCAACGGCCAGACCCTGATGAACGAACTCTACGGCCAGTTCGGACTGGTTCCCCGTATTTTTGGAAACTCGGGAATGCAGATGGGCGGCTGGTTCAGAAAAAAAATCAATTCCCTGGAAGATCTCAAAGGGCTTAAAATGAGGATCGGCAGCATTGCCGGACGGGTTCTGTCTGAAGTCGGTGTCACCACGGTCATGGTCCCGCCGGAAGAAATCTTCCCCTCCCTTGAAAGAGGGGTGGTGGACGCGGCTGAATTTGTCGGCCCCATCCATGACATTCTGCTTGGCCTTTATAAGGTCGCCCCCTATTATTATACGCCGGGCTGGCATGAACCCGGCCCCACCCTGGATGTTTTCTTCAATAAAAAAGCCTACGATGAGCTGCCGAAAAACTACCAGAAAATTCTGGATGTGGTTGCCGGCAATCTCAACATCCGTACCCTGGCCGCCTTTGACGCCCAGAGCAGCGCGGCCCTGAATAGCCTGATCAAGGACCACAAGGTGGAAATGCAGGTCTTTCCGGATGATGTCATCAAAAAATTAAAAGAAATCTCCAAGGCCGTTATTGCCGAAGAAGCCAAAAAAGATCCCTTTGCGGCAAAAGTCCATGAAGATTATATTGCTTTCCAGGCCAAAACCGCAGGTTGGGGAAATATGACCGAAAAAGTCTACTGGAATACAATGGCCTGATCCCATGGAAACCCTTAAAAAGGCAGTGGCTTTCGGTGAGAGCATCAATGAATGGATCGGCAAGGGCATGGTGACCGCTGCTGTTATTATTTTCATCCTGGTCATCTTTTCAAATGTCATCCTGAGGTATGTGTTCAACACCAGTTTTGTGTTCATGGCTGAACTGGAATGGCATATCTTTGCCTTTATCTTTCTCATGGGGGCAGGCTATACCCTGTTGCATGAAGGGCATGTCCGGGTGGATATTTTTTATTCGCTCATGGACCGGAAAAAAAAGGCCCTCGTCAATTTTCTGGGTGTTCTTGTTTTCCTGGTTCCTTCATGTGTCATGGTCCTGGCCACTACCATTCCCTGGGTCTTGGTTTCCTATCAAATCGGAGAAGTATCCATAGATCCCGGCGGCATCCCGGCCCGCTTCATTATCAAGGCTGCTCTGCCGCTGGGATATTTTCTCATGCTGTTCCAGGGCGTTATTCTGGGGATCAAAAGCCTTTGTATCCTTATGGGAAAACCCCTGGACCAAAATCCATCATGAACAGGAAGATAAGATGCTGATTGAGTATTTACCCCTCTGGATTGCCGATTACCTGGCTCTCTGGCTTTTCCTTGTATTGACCATTGCCTTGATGGCCGGATTCCCCGTCACCTTTACCATGATGGGGACATCCTTTCTGTTCGGGCTCATCGGGCTGCATCCCGGTTTTTTTGATCTTCTGCCCCTGCGGTTGTGGGGGGTCATGACCAATACCATGCTCATGGCGGTTCCCCTCTTTGTTTTCATGGGGCTGGCCCTTGAAAAATCAGGGCTGGCCAAGGAACTGCTGGAGACCATGGAGGAACTTTTCAGAAATGTCCGGGGCGGGCTCGGCATCTCGGTTGTCATGGTGGGGGCGCTTCTGGGCGCATCCACCGGCATTGTGGGGGCCACCGTGGTCACCATGGGGCTCATGAGCCTTCCCACCATGCTGAAGCACAATTATTCAAAATCCTTTGCCTGCGGAACCATTGCCGCCTCCGGAACCCTTGGCCAGATCATCCCCCCCAGTGTGGTGCTTCTCCTTCTGGGCCCGGTCATGGACGTCCCCATCGGCGACATGTTCATGGGGGGCGTCATCCCCGGATTGCTCCTGGTGCTTCTCTATTGTCTTTTCATTTATCTGTCCACATTTTTCGGCACCAAGCATGTGCCGGCGGCAAAATTGAAAGGGGCAACCTTTAATGCCGCTTTTATAAACAGAATCTTTAAGGCCCTTCTTCCCCCTTTGTTTCTGATTCTGGCCGTGCTCGGCACCATCTTTGCGGGTATTGCCACGCCCACGGAGTCCGGCGCCATGGGCGCCATGGGCGCCGTCCTTCTGACCATCCTGAACAAAAAATTCAACCTGAAGATGCTGCAGGACGTCTCAAAAGGAACCATCCAGATGACCTGCATGGTATTCATCATTATCATGGGCGCCTCATGTTTTGCCCTTGTTTTCAGGGGCCTTCACGGAGATGACCTGCTCAGGACGTTTATTGACGGCATGCATCTGTCCGGGTGGCAACTGGTGACCATGGTCATGATTTTTATCTTCATTCTTGGATTTTTTCTGGACTTCATTGAAATCACCTATATCCACATCCCCATCATTGCTCCCATTGTGGTGGATTACGGGTTTGACCCCCTCTGGTTCGGCATCATGTTTGCCGTCAACCTTCAAACCTCTTTTATGACGCCGCCCTTCGGACCTTCTCTCTTTTACCTGAAAGGGGTCTGTCCGCCCGAGGTCCAGACCATTGACTTGTATAAGGGGATTATTCCCTTTGTCGTCCTTCAGCTTATCGGGCTCGTTATCATCGGATTCTGGCCTGATCTTGTCACCTGGCTTCCTAAATTGGTGTACAGCAATTAAAGGCTCCCCGGCCAAAAGGTCTGGTATGGACGAAATCATCATCTCTAGAAATATTAAAAAACTTCGAAAACAGAATCATTTTACCCTGGAAAAACTGGCCGCCCTGGCGGGCCTGACCAAAGGGTATCTGTCCAAGGTGGAACGGTCGGAAAAAGCCCCGCCCTATTCCACACTGAATAAAATTGCCGGAGCCCTGGGCATTGAAGTGACCCGCTTTTTTGAAAAAAACAGCGAACCCCTCACCGACACCCGGATCAGTTTCCATAAAAATAAACAGGGCCCCGTCATCAAAGCCACTTCCCAGTTATCCGGATATGATTATGAAGTCCTGGGTGCGGACAAACCCGGGAAAAACATGGAGCCCTTTATCATCCACGCTCCTGCGGAAATCACCAAAATGTACGCCCATGAAGGAGAAGAATTCATGTATGTTCTCGAAGGCAGACTTGAATTCATATACGGAGAGACGACGTATATCCTGGAACAGGGAGACAATGTCTATTTTGATTCCTGCGTCCCCCATTCCGGAAAGAGCCTTGGGAACGGCAAGGCTCGGATTCTCGTCATCATATATTTTTACAAAAGAAACCGGCAGTGATTCACCCCCATTGAATCCGGGCCCAGAAAAATCATTAGGGGGCTTTCCTGGGGGGCAGAACGATTTTTAAAGGCTCGGCCTTCCAGATGTCCCGGTTATATTCTGCAATGGTCCGGTCTGAATAGAATTTTTCCATCCGTGCCATATTCAATATGGTTTTTTGGGTCCAGACCTTCTGATCCTTATACAATTCGCTGATCTGCATCTGGGCATGGTGATAGGCCTCAAAATCGGCCAGGACAAAATACGGATCACGGTGAATCAAGAGATCCACCAGGGACTGAAACAGTCCGGTTTCTTCAGGGCTGAAAAATCCATTGTAAATGAGATCAATGGCTTCTTTCAGGAAAGGGTCCCGTTCATAAAAGGCATGGGGGTTGTAATTCGGGCCCAGGGCCGTCACTTCATCGGCGGTGAGCCCGAAAATAAAAATATTCTCCTCTCCCACAGACTCCATGATTTCAACATTGGCCCCATCCAGGGTTCCAATGGTAATGGCGCCGTTCAGGGCGAATTTCATATTGGAGGTGCCCGATGCCTCATACCCGGCTGTGGATATCTGTTCGGAAACGTCGGCGGCGGGAAAAATCTTTTCCGCCAGGGAAACCCTGTAATTGGGCAGAAAGAGAACCTTGAGCCGCTGACGGGTGGACGTATCCCGGTTGAGCATCTCGGCCACATGACAGATGAGCCGGATAATGTTTTTCGCCGTCACATATCCGGGTGCGGCCTTCCCGCCGAACATGAAGGTGCGCGGCGTCATATCAAAATGAGGATCTTTTTTAAGCTTGAGCCAGCAGTAGACCACATGCAGGATATTGAGCAACTGGCGTTTGTATTCATGAATCCGTTTGACCTGAAAATCAAAGATCGTGTCCGGATCCACGGCAACACCGGTCAATTCCATGGCAACCCGCGCCAGCCTGAATTTATTCTTTTGTTTGATCGTCCTGAAATCCTCCAGAAATTGACCGTCTTCCACCAGGGCCTCTATTTTCTTCAACTGATGTTTGTGTTTGACCCAGTCCGGTCCGATATGCCGGGTCAAAAGGGCTGCCAGGTCCGGGTTGGTCATGAGCAGCCACCGCCGGGGGGTGACCCCGTTGGTTTTGTTGTTGATTTTCCCCGGATACATCTCATCAAACAGTTTCAGATCCCTTTCCCGGAGGAGCCGGGTGTGAAGTTCGGCCACCCCGTTGACGGAATGGGAGCCGACAATGGCCAGATGGGCCATGCGGATTTTTTTCTCATCCCCTTCTTCGATAATCGACATCTTGCTCATTCTTTGGGTATCATTGATATAAAGGGTGGCCACATCCCTTAAAAAGCGGCGGTTGATTTCGTAGATGATCTGAAGATGGCGCGGCAGAAGTTTTTCAAACAGGGAAACCGGCCATTTTTCAAGGGCTTCGGAAAGCAGGGTATGGTTGGTATAGGCACAGCAACGGGTGGTAACGGCCCAGGCTTTTTCCCACTGGAAATCATACACATCCAGAAGAATCCGCATAAGTTCCGCCACAGCCAGGGACGGGTGAGTATCATTCATCTGAATGGCCACTTTTTCAGAAAAATCATCAAAATCCTTGTGCTCGGAAAAATACCGGCGGATGATATCCTGGATGGAACAGGAAACAAAGAAATACTGCTGTTTAAGCCTCAGTTCCCGGCCTTCGGATATCTGATCATTGGGATAGAGGACCTTGGAAATATTTTCCGAGATATTTTTTTCTTCAACGGCCCGCAGATAATCCCCATGCTGGAAATATTTCAGTTCAAACTCGTTGGAAGCCCTGGCCGACCAGAGCCGCAAGGTGTTCATGGTATAATTGTCATACCCGGCGATGGGGATATCATAGGCCACGCCGATGACATCGCTGGTATCCACCCATTTGGTTTTAAGCTTGCCGTCGGGCATATGGGTCTGCTCGACCCATCCGTAATATTTGACCGGAAAACTGTATTCAGGACGGGCGATTTCCCATGGATTGCCGTATTTAAGCCAGTTTTCCGGCTGCTCCACCTGACCCAGGTTCCGGATGGCCTGGTCAAAAATGCCGAATTCATACCGGATGCCATAACCTACCGCCGGAACGCCAAGCGATGAGAGAGAATCCATGTAACATGCGGCCAGTCTTCCAAGTCCGCCATTGCCAAGACCCGGTTCTTCTGAGATCATGACAGGACGAAACATCGCGGAACGTTTCGAGGGCGCCGGCATCGGGCAGACCCTATTCTTCGGCATGCGGTCATGGGGCGTGGTCGGTGTGTTCGACGCCGGGAACACGGGATTCAGCTCCGAGCTCTGGGGAGACGTGGATCAA
>CAZAHK010000121.1:0-3717 GCA_964484555.1 uncultured Desulfobacula sp. | reverse complement strand
ACCGGATGCCATACCCGTGGCAGGGGATCTCCATGGTGGCCATGGAATCCAGAAAGCAGGCCGCCAGCCTTCCCAGGCCGCCGTTTCCCAGCCCCATGTCCGGTTCCATGGCGCCCAGCCGTTCCAGATCAACGTTAAACTCGGACATGGCCTTTTTTGTCTCAGGATACATGCCCATGTTGATCAGGTTATTGATCAGGACCCGGCCCATAAGATATTCGGCGGAAAGATAATATACCCTTTTAACATCATGCTCATGATACATCTGCTGGGTCTGGATCCAGCGCTCGATCATCCGGTCCCGGACGGAGAGGGACAATGCCAGATAAAGATCCCGGAAGGTGGCCGTGTATTGGTCCTTGGACAGGGAGTACTCCAGATGATTGGCAAAGGAAGCCTGAATGCCTTTGGCATCCATGCCCTTGTGAAAGGTCCCCCATTGAATGAAATATTGACTGTTTTTCATGAAATCCCCCGCTTTATGGTTTTATCCGGACAGAAACAGACCCCATGATGGATCGAGAAAAAGTCAATGTCAAGCTCAAAAACCCCTCTAAAGCCGTCATCAATCTGGACCGACGCTTTTGACAGGGATGTCATTTAAAACCGGTAAACGATTAGATCAGGACTGTTTAAGATTCGGCTGCTCTTTTGTGAGTATAAATTCGCCGAGCTTTTTATCATTCTCCATGATATGAGAATAAACCCAGTCCGTCATGTTCTCAACAATTTTGGTGCAGGCATCAATAGCATATTCCCGGTTCTTTTCCCTGAAATCCTTTAACCGGAGAATATAGATTCTGTGTTCTTCTCTATGAAACCGTTCTTCAGGATACTGATACTGTTTCATGTATGCCTCTTCCACGGAAAAATGGTGGTTCACATACATGACCAGAAATGAAACCGCCTCATAGAACAACTGCTGATCCTGCCTGTCTTTTTGTGCTTCTTCCAGTTTCCCCAGAAGTGAAATCCATTCCCTGTGCTGGCAGTCCTGCCATAAAAGTCCGGTCTGATATTGGATATCAAGATCCATAGAAATCCTCCCGCATCAGGGCACTCTCCTGTTCTTTTCGAAGGACTGGATATGGCGGCCCAGCCTCTGGTCATCCTCCAGGATATGACTCAATATCCAATCCTCCATACGGGTCAGAAGGTCTTCTGATGCCCTTTGCGAATATCCCTTGTTTTCATCCCGGAAGGCTTTGATCTCTTTGACAAAATCCTGGTGTTCTTTACGGTGGGCGTCCTTTCCCGGATATTGGTATTTTTCCATGTATTCTTCCTCAAGGCTGAAATGATGGTTCACATACATGGCCAGAAAAGCAACGGTATAGCGGAAAAGACTTTCATCCTTTTTATGGAACCGGGCCTCCTTGATTTTCTGAAACAGATCAATCAGTTGCTTGTGCTGGAAGTCCTGCCACACCACTCCGGTTTCATATTTTGCATCAATCGACATGTTCCCTCCCTGATGAAACAAACAAGACACTCATGTGAGCATGGGACATGGTACTAGAACTTCCGTGAAAACTCAATATTCAGTTTATGCCGATGCCCTGACCTATCCCAAAAAAATATCCAGCGCTTTTTTGGACGGGCGATGGAAAAACACCCCGGATTCCGGGCCGAAATCCGGGTGCATGCCCCGGATGAAAAGATAGAGCACTCCCCCGAAATGGGCGTCATAGGCATAGGACCTCATCCTGGAGTCAAGGTATTTGTGCAGGGCGGCCACATAGAGATAATATTGCAGGAAATAATGATGTTCCGCCATGGCATCGGCCATACTTTGTTGTGAATAATGGGCATAGGTATCCCCGAGAAAATTGGTTTTATAATCCAGGATATACCATTTGCCCTGGTGTTGAATCACAAGATCGATGAACCCTTTCATGAATCCCTGAAATTCATCCGCCGAAAGCCGGGATAGATGTTTTGCATAGCCTTTTGCCGGAGAAGTCGAGGCTTCAAAGGCTTTCTTCAGGGAGGACATCGCAAAAGGCATCACCGGGAAGACAAATTCCATTTCATTGATCCGGTCCCGGCTTCTGATGTCCTTGAGGCGGAATCCGGCCGGCCCCTGGATGAGTTGGGTCCCAAGCACCTCGCTGATGCTTTGCCCGGCTGCCTCAAGCCATCCGGGGCTTGAAAGACCGGACCTGCCCGCCTTTTTTTCAACCTGTTCCGGAATGGCTTCCGGGTCTCCTGCAAAATCAAGGGTTTCAAAGATGGAATGGAAAAAATCCCCGGTTCCGGCCCCCTTTGGAAAAAGGGCCAGGGTGACCGGTCTTGATCCTTGCTCCGGAACCACGACGCTGCGGTCTTCCGGAATCTCACGGGAAGAGGCATGGGTCAGGGATGAAAAACTGGACATCCGCCAGGCCGGCATGACCCTTCCCCGGATCTGTCTTGCAGCCAAATCCTGATTTTCCAAGGCCGGGGCCATGAAACGCCCCCTGGATTCACGGCAGATCATTTCCAGCAGAATTCCCTGTTCCGAATCCGGCAAAAGCCTCTCCAGATCCTCTATCATGGCCGAATCCGCCTTGCATCCTCCGGGATGCAGAAGGGAGCCGAGGGCCGAGGTTTCAACGGACCGGAATCCGCCCCAGAAGATGCGGCACAGGGCCGAGGCCCGGGTCAGGGCCACATATAAAAGTCTCCTGTTTTCCGCCCTTTCCTCCATTTCAAAACAGACCCGGGCCCTTTCCATGTCCCCGGACCCAAGATCCAGGGTCAAATCATGGTTGTTTTCAGGGTCATGGAACAGGATGGATTCCTGGGCCGGTCTTTTGCTTCCTTCCCAGAGAAAGGGAAGATACACCACCGGGTATTCAAGGCCCTTGCTTTTATGAAGGGTAACAATGGCCACAGCTTTTTTATCGCTTTCCAGCCTGAGTTCATCCACAGACTCCTCCCGGACCGTTTCCGACAGTTGCCGGCCGTACCATTTCAAGAGATAATGGGGTGAGAACTGCTGCTCAAGACAGACCTTTGAAACCAGTTCCGCAAGGTGGTAAAAATTGGTAACCCCCCGTTCGTCCAGCCCGGCCTCTTTTCTTAAAAATGCCGATTCCGAATGAAACAGGGCCATGATCATGGAGACAAAGCCCCTTGTCTCCCAGAGGGTCCGGTATTGCCTGAACCGGTCCTGCCACTCGAAAAACCGGTCTTCCTCCTGATCCAGGGCCATCATATCCCCGGAGGAAAACCCGAATACCGAGGTTGCCAGGGCGGCCGTAAGACTACCCTTGTTCCCGGGCTGATACACGGCCCAGAGAATGTCATAAAGATCCAGGGCCTCTTTGGAATCGAAGACGGACCCGGTTTTGGAAAGATAGGACGGTATTCCTTTTAAAGACAGGGCCCTTTGCACCTGTTCCGCCTGGGCATTGGTCCGGACCAGGACTGCCGTATCGCCGGGGCTGACGGCCCTGAACTCCCCATTTTGATTCTTTTTGTCCAGAAGCCGCTTCCCGGATTGGAGAAGGGACAGGATGTCCTCCGCCACAATCTTCGGCACCCATTTTTCCGCCGTCTCCCGGCCGATATATCCGTCCTTGTCCAGGGCCATGTCTTCTCGCTCGATGAAACAGAACTGAAGAGGTGCCACCGGGACATTGTGTTCCATCAACAGATTTTTGGCCGTGGCAGGAGTGCCGACCTTTAAAAAGGAAATATCCTCATATAAAAAGGGATTTTCATCTGTCGTAA
>CAZAHK010000120.1:0-11694 GCA_964484555.1 uncultured Desulfobacula sp. | reverse complement strand
TAACGTTCCTTTTATAAAATATTTTTTCTGATATCATTCAGATTTTTATTATGCATCCAGCATGCCAATTATCAATTTTTCCAAAACAAATTATTTTCTACCCAGGGTTGAGTCTTCGGTTACATGGCCTGTCGGCCTGGCAGCAGAGCTTATATCACTGTATGGAAAATTGAAAAGTTTTATGGGATTATCTTTTTAATAAAAATTAAAGCGAACCCCAAAACCATAAAACATTTCAAAAATAAAGTTATTTTACAGAAAATTATTACATTTATTACATAAAAACTGTAAAAATATATCTTCACTCAGTTCACCAGTGTAAGATCTTTATCTGTTCAAATCAAAAGTTGACTTGTCACCCCCTTAATTTTAAGAGTCTTGTTCAGAATCAGTTTATGCGTTAAGATTTATTGCCGGTGAACCCGGGTTTGCAAAACCATTTCAGGAGACAAAGGCAGATGATATCCCTCAGCAGCGAACTGAAAATAAAAAACATGACCCTTCGAAACAGGCTGGTGCTGCCTCCCATCACCACCAATTACGGGTCGTCCAAAGGCCTGGTGACCCAGGCAGTTCTTGATTTTTACCGGGACCGGGCAAAGGATGTGGGGCTTGTCATTGTGGAAGCCGCATCGGTGCAGGCCACGGGCCGGATTGTTCCCGGCAGCCTTGGACTCTGGGACGATTCCCAGGTTTCCCCCATGGCCAAGCTGGTGAAAACCATACAGAAGCAGGGAGCCTCTGCGGTGGTTCAGCTCAGCCATGCAGGTCCCAGGTGCCCGCCGGTTCCCGGCAAACGGCATGGGTTCTCCCCTTCGGGCGTGCGGTTCCGGCCTGATGTGGAGCCCATTGTCATGAATGCGGGGGATATCGGGCAATTGATCCGGGATTTTTCCAGGGCCGCCCTCCGGGCGCAAAAGGCCGGGTTTGACGGGGTTGAAATCCATGGGGGCCACCTGTATCTGCTGAGTCAGTTTTTGTCCCCCCTGACCAATCGGCGGGAGGACCAATACGGGGGTGATGCAAATGGCCGGGTCTTCCTGGCCCTGGAAATCGTCAGGGAGGTGCGCAAACACCTAGGGCCGGACTATCCCCTTTTTTTCCGGATCAATGCCGAAGAACGGATTCCCGGGGGGTTAAGTCTTGAGGATGCCCTTGTCATGGCCAAATTGCTGAAGGATGCGGGGGTGGATGTGTTTGATGTGACCCTCATCGCCCAGGGCGGGTGGAAAGAGGCTGAAGGGAAAACCTGGCTCACGGGGTCATCGGCCCTGCCCAAAGACCTGCCCTCCGGCGCCAATGTGGCCCTGGCCGCGGCCTTTAAAAAAGAGATTGGCCTTCCCGTCAATGCCGTGGGCAAATTCGGGATGGGAGATGCCGCGGCTAAGGCAATCCAAAACCACCATATCGACCTGATTGCCGTTGGCCGCCAGATGATCTGTGATCCTGAAACCGCCAAGAAAATGCTAACGGAAAGGGACCGGGACATCATTGCCTGTGACGAATGCCTGCAATGCTTTGCGACTATTGGAAGGGCTGAACCCATGGCCTGCAAGATCAATCCGGATCTGCCCGGGGGCCGGTCCTAACGGTTTCTATATCAGATGAGGGTGGATGGCGTTAGGACAGAGTGATACGAATCTGCATGTCCGGGCGATGCCCGGACATGCAGAAGGGAATTATTTCTGTTGATCTTTATGCCATTGGGCGGTTTTGACCACCAGGGGCGGCACAAGGCCTTCCCCGTTCTTGTCGAACTGGTACATGGGTGATCCCACGCCCGGTACTTTTACATCTTTTAAATTCTTGATAAAAGAGGCCCGGTCGATGCCGCCGTTTTCAATGACCTTGGCAGCCACTTTTACGGCATCATAGCCATAGATGGCGGACAGGGGCGGCAGTCCGGCATGTTTTTTCTCAAATTCAGTCACAAGGACTTTGGCCACGGGCTGGGTCACATCCAGGGACAAGAGGGAAGAAAGATAAATCTTGTCCATATCTCCGGCCAGTTCAAAGAATTTGGGAGCGGTCAGGGCATCGGGACCGTAGAGGATGATGTCCCATTCCATTTTCCGGACCTGTTTGGCGATCATCCCGCCTTCATTATAGGTGACAAACAACAGGAGAACATCGGGGTTCTGGCTTTTTGCCCGCAGCAGGACCGAGGAAAAGTCCACATCCTGTCCCGGTGTGATGACATCGTCGGTGGAAATGGCGACGCCCACTTCCTTTGCCTTGTCAATGGCGTATTTGCGCAATTGCTGGCCATAGTCCTGGTTTTCGCTGATAATGGCAATGGTTTTGGCTTTGAACTCATCCTTGCTGGTGGCCACCATGAAATCCGAGATGCTTTTGGTGGTATAGGTCAGGCGGATAAGGTTGTCAAAGCCTTGTTCCGTAATGGTGCTGGCATTGGCATAGGTGATGATATTGCCCACGCCGTACCGGTTAAAAATGGGTGTGGAAGCCAGGGCGCAACTGCTCATGGTGGGTCCAAGAGCGGCAAGAAATTTGCCCGAGGCAATTTTTTTGGCCACATTGGCCGATTCTTTTGGATCACCGCGGTCATCAAAGAATTCCAGTTTTAATTGAAATCCTTTGAGGGGGCCGGAAGCGATGCCGCCGGCGGCATTGATTTCTTCAACGGCGATTTCCTGGCCCCGTTTGTTATCCAGGCCATAGTCCCCGTATTTTCCGGTGCAGGCATCATAACCGGCAAGGGTAATGGTTTTGTTTTCCATGTCCACCCCGTCCTTGGACGGTCCTGCCATCCCCGGTGAGGCGCCCAGGCCAAACAAAACCATAAAACACAACACACTCGTCAATAGCTTTTTCATTCCTGTCTCCTTTCTTGATTGAGACCACCCTTATAATTAGGATGATCGAAAATAAACCTTCACTGAAATTTATGCTTCTCCCAGATAGCTTTTCCGGATTTGTTCCGAATCCAGCAGATCGCAGGAATTGCCCTGGTGCACAATTTTGCCCAGCTCTATGACATAGGCCCGCTGGGTGATTTTCAGGGCTTTTTTGACATTCTGTTCCACCAGCAGGATGGACAATCCGGTTTTATTCAATTCCCGGATGGTTTTAAAAATCTGGTTGACCAGGACCGGCGCCAGCCCCATGGACGGTTCGTCCAGGAAAAGCAGTTTGGGCCGTTTCATGAGTCCCCTGGCAATGGCCAGCATCTGCTGCTCCCCGCCGCTCAGGGTTCCTGCCTTTTGATTCCGGCGTTCGGCAAGGATGGGGAACATCTCATAATATTTTTCCATGTCCCGGCGGATTTCCTTTTTGTCTTTTCTCCCAAAGGCGCCGATCTGCAGATTGGTTTCCACGGTTCTCTGGGTAAATACCATGCGGCCTTCAGGCACATGGGAGATGCCCAGGTGCACAATTTTTTCCGGCGGCAGGCGGTTCAGGCTCCGGCCCTCAAAGGACATGGTCCCGCCGGTGGCCTGGATCAAACCGGAAACCGTTTTCAGGAAGGTGGTTTTTCCGGCGCCGTTGGCGCCGATCAAGGCCACAATTTCACCTTGCCGAATCTCAAGGTCGATGCCGAAAAGCGCTTTGATCTTGCCGTAACCCGATTCCAGGGAATTGATGGTCAGCATTAAAGGTCTCCTTCCTCTCCAAGGTAAATGGCCTGGACTTTTTTATCCTTTTGAATCTCGACGGGGGTGCCTTCCTGGAATTTTGCCCCGTTGGCCAAAACGATGATCCGTTCCGCCACAGACATGATAAACCGCATATTGTGCTCGATGACAAACACCGTGATGCCTTTTTTCTGCAGAATCCGGATGAAGCCGGCCAGATCGTCCATTTCTACCGGGTTCATGCCGGCGCAGGGCTCGTCCAGCAGGAGCAAATGGGGATCAGACACAATGGCCCGGCAGATTTCAAGGAGCCGCTGTTTTCCATAGGGCAGGTTTTTGGCCAGGGTATCGTGCCGTCCGGCCAGGTCCGCAAGCTCAAGGACGGCCATGGCCTTTTCCCTGGCCTGTTTTTCAACCTTCCGGGTTTTCAGGACCCCGGCATAGACATCCCACAAAGAGGTACTGATTTTGCAGTGAAGGCCGATGAGGATATTTTCCAGGACTGAAATATTGGGAAAGACTCTTAAATTCTGGAATGTCCGGGAGATTCCCTTGCCTGTGACAACATGGGCCGGGAGTCCGGTGATGTCCTCCCCGTTGAACATAAATCGGCCCGATGTAGGGGCATAGAGGCCGGACAGATTATTGATAAAGGTGGTCTTTCCGGACCCGTTGGGCCCGATCATTCCGACAATTTCCCCTTTTTCAACGGTGAGACTGACATCTTTCAGGGCAATGACGCCGCCAAATGTTTTTCCGATGGTATCGGCAGTTAAAAGACTCATATCCATGCTCCTTCTAAACTGATAATGCTTATATTCGCCATACCCTTATCCTTTAAATGCCGAGGTTCCGAAGATCCCCTGGGGCCTGAACAACAGGACGGCCACCATGATCACCCCGATGATCAGCATCCTGTATTCGGCAATGCCCCGGAAATATTCCGTGGCCAGGGTCATGATGATCACCCCTGCAATGGGGGCTAAAAGTGATCCCATGCCGCCCACAATGACCATGATGATCATGAGACAGGACTCTTCCAGCCTGAAATTAGACGGGGTGATGGTGGTCTGGTATACGGCCAGGTAACTGCCGGCAAGGCCTGCGTAAAAGCAGCCGATGCCGAAGACAATGATTTTATAAACGGCCGTATTGATCCCCATGACCGAAGCGGCCAGCTCATCTTCCCGGATGGCGATAAAGGCCCGGCCGAATTTGGAATTCACCAGAAGGGAAAGGGTGATCCAGGTAAAGCCGAGGAGGATGAGGCCCAGATAATAAAAATCCACTTCCGTCCGGATGGACCATCCCAGGATACTGGGAATGGGAATGCCCACGATCCCCATGGCGCCGTTGGTGAACCCGATCCAGGCCTGGGCCACCAGCCTGAAGATCTCACCAAAGGCAATGGTCAGAAGGCAGAAATAGTCTCCCCGGACCTTGCGGGTGGGCAGTCCCAGGAGGATACCGAACAACAGGGCAATAATGCCGGAAAGGACCAGGCAGGACAGGAACCCGAAGCCGTACCGGGTGATGAGAATAGCGGTGGTATATCCTCCCAGTCCGTAGAAGGCGGCATGGCCCAGGGAGAGCAGCCCGGCATAGCCGAGGATGAGGTTCAGTCCCATGCAAAGGATGACATAGAGGATCATATAATTAATGATGCCCAGGTAATACGTGTCGGTCATGATATGGGGCAGCAACACACAGCCCGCCGCCGCAATGGGAAAGGCGGTTTTTTTAAACATCGGGTGGTTGAGCAATGTTTTAAATGTCATGGGATTTCCTGTCTGTTTTCCGTGGTTTTCGAGAGTCGGTTCCATACCTTGCTTCCTGTTTGTTGTCCGTTTGAACGGTTATACTTTCGTCTGCTCCACCGCACCCATGATGCCGGTGGGTTTCACCAGCAAAATGATGATCAGCAATAAAAAGGTGATGGGATCACGATAGGAGGACGAGACATAAACACCGATAAAATTTTCACAGATGCCCAGGAACATGCCGCCGATGAGGGCTCCGCCCAGACTGCCGATGCCGCCGATGACCGCGGCCGTGAAGGCGATGATGGTGCCCCGGAATCCCATGGCCAGGGAAACGGCATTATAGGAGGTGGAGTATAGGATTCCGCCCACGACTCCCAGCATGCCGCCGATGAAATAGACCATGGTGATGGTCCGGTTAATGGGAATACCCATGAGGCTGGCCGTAGGGATATCTTCCGAAACACAGAGGATGGCCTTGCCGTAGGGATGGTATTTTAAAAAAAGGGTGAACAGAATGATCAGGCCCACGGCAATGCCCAGAATGATGATCTGGGTCATGGGAACGGCCAGGCCGAAGACCTGGAATGTCTTTGCACTCAGGATGGAGGGGAAGGCCATGACCTGGTTTCCCCATTTCAGCTCATTGGAATTTTGAATCACATAGGCAGCTCCCAGGGCCGTGATCATGGAGATCATCCGGTGTTGGCCCGCCCGCAGGCGGCGGTAGGCAACAATTTCCACCAGGGATGCCAGGATTCCGCCCAGGACTGCGGCCGTGAGGATGGCAAGAACAGGATTCAACTGATATTTTGACAAAAGGGTATAACAGATGAAGGTCCCGAAGATATAGACATCCCCGTGGGCGAAATTCATCAGCTTTAAAATGCTGTAAACCATGCTATACCCGATGGTCACCAAAGTATAGATGGCCCCGACCATGATACCGATTAACAATACGTCGAAAAACATTGACTCATCCTTTTTCTCTTGTGGTTAACGGCTTTGGAACCAACCCCCTGGCGGATATCCGTGTTCATTCCTGGGCCCTGGCCTACATGAACCCTGAAAACGGCTTTCTGACAAGACCGGTATGCACATGATGGATCATGGTGAAAAAATCAAACACAGGGAGCCCGACGGCGGCCTGGACAGCATGGGCATAGGGCGGCAGATCGCTGCATTCCAGAAGGATGCTGCCGATATCCGGATTCTCTTTTACGAGGGTTTTTGCGACTTCAACAACTTCAGTTTCGATTTTTCCGGAATCCAGGGTCCCCTTTTCCAGAAGGATGGCGTCCCGGAATTCCGGCTGGTTTTCCATTCCGGCAATGGCCAGGGGAAGAGTGTCCGAAATTCCGGCAGCCGAAAAATGTTTGGGTTGAAGACAGGTTGAATTGGCCGTGATGATGCCTATTCTCTTTCCGGTGATTTGATACATAAACGGGACCTGCAGCAGGCTGGACAAAAGAACCGGTATGTCCAGGCTTTTGGACACTTCCTCTTGAAAAAGGGCCATGAATCCACAGGCCCCTGTAACGGCGCGGACACCACTGTGATAAAGCCGCCGGGCGGCATCGATAAAGGGAGAGACCAGATCCGGGTCCTGTTGATTCAATAACCGGTCAATGGAGGCCCCCTCAACCCGTTCATACCGGACGGGAAAGGGGAAGGTGCCGGCATTGCCGACATTCCCCGGAATACACGGATAAGACGCATCCAGTATCAGAATACCCATGGATTCTCCATACCAGGCCTGGGTGGGTCTGGCTACAGAAAACACCGTCATTTTTCTCTCCTTTTCATTACCATCAGGACCATAATTTTAATAAACTTTTTCAAAAATATCTATGATAGAACTACTGACATATCAGTGGTTGAAATACCATGTCAAGGACTATTTTAGACCCTTCTTCAAAATTTTGGATAATTCCGGGGCTGAAACGAAAAGGCTTGAATTTATCATAAAGATAGAATAAATAATCTTCGTGTGTGACATATCAATGATATGTTAATGATTTCAAACCGTCTGGCCAAAACTGAAAATGAAAAAAACACTCTATCAAACCGTTCGTGACAGGATTCTGCATCTGGAATATAGCCCGGGTCAGATTTTAAATGAAAAGGTTCTGGCCGAGGAATTCGACATCAGCCGATCTCCGGTGAAGGACGTATTCAACCGTCTGGAATGGGAGCAGTTGGTAAGAGTCATTCCCCGGACCGGGAGTATGGTGACCGAGATTGAATTCAGCAGAATCATGAATGTCTTTCAGGTCCGGTTTGAAATCGAAGCTTTTGAAGCCGGTCTGGCTGAAGCCCAATTTTCTTCACGGCATCTCATACAGATGAAGGACCTGGATGATACCTGCAAAGAGCTGCTGGATAAAGAAGATCCAAGGGCCCTTGCCGGGATGGATGCCTCCCTCAGGCAGATCATCCATGATGCCGCCGGCAATCCTGTTCTGGCCGATGTTTCCGACCGCCTGTATTCACAAACCTTTCGCCTCTGGTATAGCGTTCTGGCCAAAAGCGACTGGCAGGAAGAAGTCATGGCCGTTAAAAAAGAATATGAAAAAATTTTAACCTATTTTTCTTCCAATCCTTCCAATGCCTTCGGCTCCATCAGAAAAACACAACTGATGGATCATTTCGAACGCCTGCGCCAGAAATTTCTGGGAACCTGACCGCCGGAAAAAAATGCCCTGACCCGCAAGGTCAAGGTCGGGGTTTCAAAACTGAAGAATCCGGTGCGAAAGCCAATAAACACCAGGATGGCGATCCGGATGTCGCTGATAAAAGAGAACAGGGAAATGACCAGGATGCACAGGATGCCGGGAAGCTCCCGGGGCAGCTCAATGATGCCGCGCTGAAAAGCCGTGGCCTGGTAGGCGTCTTTAAAATAATTAGAAATAATGTCGTTGCTGAATCCCAGGCCCAGGGCCGTCAAGGCCAGGATCAGCACAAAGAGCTTCATTTCTTTGGGAACGGTGATCATATTTGGACCCTCTTTTGGGAGATGTTCAGTAAAATCCTGTGGTTCATTTTGACAAAGACTTGTATTCCGTGTCCGGGAAGTGTACCATCTGTGATATAAGTCTCATGACAATGCAGGACAAAATCTGAAACGGAAAATTTTTCACCTGCTGGATTATTTAAGACTGTATTAACTTTTATAACAGGAGGAGAAATGGAACCTGACAGATTTAGAGAGTCCAGGCAGGCAATAAACCGGTTGTGTGAAAATATGAACGGGTTCATTGAAGAAAGCGATGTTGAAGCTTCGCGGCAATGCTGGGAAAAAGCAAGAGAACAGCTTGACATCCTCATTCCCCAGGCCGATGATGAAATTCAGGAACGATCTGTGAAAAACCTTGGGCTGAAAATAAAATATCTGCTCTCCCTGATCGATAAGATCAAGGTCAAAAAGGGGTCTGCACCAGGCATTGAAAAAAAACAGGCTGTCCCTGTTGAATGGGATGAAGACCGTATCAAACAATTTTCACCTGCTTTTTTAAAAAAAGTATCCGCCAATATGGGAAATGATTCAAAGGCCTGTGTCTGTTTTGATACCACGGGTAAAGGGATACGGCCCAGCTATGAGATCCGGTTTGCAAACACGGCAACCACCACCTTCAGCGGCAGTAACCATAAACTCCGGGAAAAATCCCTTTCAGGGGACGCCCATAAAATATCCCGGCCCTTTTCCGCCATGGCCATTGAATCCGCTCTGAACGCCAAATGATCGTGTAAAACATGCGACCGGTTCCAGGGCAAAGATGGATCAGTGAAACAGAACCGGAGCTGGGCCTGGGCCTTCTGATCCAGGTCAATTCAAAAATCATCGGCATACGGTTTGACGCATGCGCCTGTGAAAGACAGTATGCCCTTACCTCGGCTCCCCTGAGAAGGATGCTCTTCAAGCCCGGCGATGAAATTCAATGCCGGAATGGAAAAAAACTGACGGTTGATGCCGTCATGGAATCTGAAGGCTTGATGTATTATGCCGGAAGAAATGAAAAGATCTGTGAAAAAGATCTTTCAGACACCCTTTCATTTTCCCTGCCCCAGGATCGCCTTTTTGCCGGGATCACGGATTCCTGCAAGGCCTTTAACCTGCGCCGCAGGCTTCTGAAATCCAAGGCGGTTTATGATGCCTCCCCTGTCAAAGGATTTCTCGGCGGCCAGGTGGAACTCCTTCCCCACCAGTTTTTCATTGCCCATACCGTTGCCTCCCGATATGTCCCCAGGGTCCTGCTTTCCGATGAAACAGGGCTCGGTAAAACCATAGAGGCCTGCCTCATCCTGCACAAACTCATCATCAGCCACAGGATTCAGCGGGTGATGATCATTGTCCCCGAATCTCTGACCCATCAATGGTTTATTGAATTGTACAAAAGGTTCAACCTGTCTTTCATGATCCTCAATGAGGCCTATTGCCGGAACCTGGATCGCAGGGGAAAAGGGATCAACCCCTTTCTGGAACATCAACTGGCCATTGTGAGCTTTGATTTTCTGGCAGGCCTCCGGTGGCATGCCAAGATCCTGGATGGGGGTTGGGATATGGTGGTGGTGGACGAGGCTCACCATATTACCGACAATGAAAAAACCCATGATTTTATAGAGCAGCTTTCCCGCTCCGCACCGGGTTTGATGCTGCTGACGGCCACACCGGAGCAGATGGGAATCAAAAACCATTTTCTTCATTTAAAGCTTCTGGACCCTCACCGGTATTTTGATTTTGACGCTTACTGCAAGGAAAGCCGCCACTATGAAAAAACCATTGAAATGGTCAGGGATTTATTACAAAAGGGGAAAAAGATCGACTCCATCCTGGATTCCTATGGGCCGGGCCGGGTCATGTTCAGAAACCAGCGGCGGGTGATCAAAGGCTTTCCCAGGCGAGTGCCCTGCATCACCGGACTGGATGCAGATCCGGCCCGGATCAGGTCCGTGAACCAGGAGTTTTTTGATCCTGAGACAAGCCCGGAATTGCACCAGGACCCGAGAATTTTATATCTTCTGGAATTGATCCGGCAAAAGGAGAAGATCCTGGTGATTTCATCCTCCCGGCAGAAGGCTCTGGCCATTGAAGCCGCCCTTGCCCGTCATATTTCCATTGACATGGCAAGATTCGATGAAAGCATGAGTCTTCTTCAGCGGGACAGAAATGCCGCTTTTTTTTCACGGGAAGACGGGGCCAGAATATTGATCTCTTCAGAAATCGGCAGTGAAGGAAGAAATTTTCAGTTTGTCCACCACCTATTTCTCTTTGATCTGCCCGTGAACCCGGAACTTCTGGAACAGAGAATCGGCCGCCTGGACCGCATCGGACAGAAAAACGATATCCGGATCCATGTTCCCTATATCCGGGGTACGGGTTTTGAAGTTCTTGCGCGGTGGTATATGGACGGGTTAGCCCTTTTTGTTAAAAATATAAACGGGCTTCATCTGATTTACAAAGTATTTGAACCGGATCTTCAGGCATTGTTTTCCAGGCTGCAGGAAGATGAAACTCTGGATGAAGCTGGTCTTGAAAAATTAATCCAACAAACCCGGGTATTCCGTGACAAAACCGAAAAAAAAATGGCCCATGGAAAAAACATCCTCCTGGAAATGAATTCCTTTAAACCCGGCCCGGCCCGGCAAATTGTCCGGGCCATCGAGAGTTTTGATGCCGATACCCATCTCGAAGATCTCCTGGTTGAGGTTCTTTTGCATTACGGTATTGAAACGGATTTTATTAGTGAATCGGTATTCCGGTTGAATTTCAAAGATATGACGGATGAAAACTTCCCGGTATCCACAAGACTCTCCGATGCCCTGACCTTTAAACGCAGCCTTGCCGTTCTAAGGAATGACCTGGAATTTATCTCCTGGGATCATCCCTTTGTTCACCAGGCCTTTGAATATTTCATCACTAATAATACCGGGTCCTGCGCATTGGCCGGGCTTATGGACCAAAAACAGCAGGGGGTTCTGCTTGAAACCGTATTCATCCTGGAATGCATGGCTCCTTCACACCTGGATCTGGGCCGGCATCTGACCTGTGATCCCATTCATCTGGTGGTGGACCATGAAGGCCAGGATCTTACGGAAAAATTTGATGCCGGGGAGGGGAAAATCCTCATGGAAGATCAGAAAAGCCGATTCAAAGAATTTGAACCCATGGGCCGGGTCATCCTGCCATCCATGATGGAAGCAGCCCAGGCCCTTGCCCAAAGGCTCTCCCTTGAGATTGTGGGCAAGACAAAAATCAAAATCGAACAGATGCTGGGCAAAGAGATTGAACGGCTTCTGGAACTTCAAAAGATAAACCCGGATATCCGGGAATCTGAAAT
>CAZAHK010000119.1:0-12064 GCA_964484555.1 uncultured Desulfobacula sp. | reverse complement strand
TCCGGTTCCCGGATCCCCATCAAATGCGCCCCGGATACCGGCAAAAAAATAGCCGTTATCGGCGGCGGGCCCTCGGGTTTATCCTGCGCCTTCTTCCTGAGACGGATCGGCCATCAGGTGGATATATTTGAAGCCATGCCCAAACTCGGAGGCATGCTCCGGTATGGGATTCCGGAATACAGGCTCCCCAAAAAAGTTCTGGATTGGGAAATCCAGGGAATCCTGGACCTTGGGATCAAATCCTTCTGCCATGTGAAATTCGGGGTCGATTTCGGCCTCGGCTCTTTGATGGCAGCCGGGTACAATGCCGTCTTCCTCGGAGTAGGTGCCTGGGAGGATTTCTCCCTGGGGATAGAAGGAGAAAACCTGGACGGATGCTATACCGGTATCAATTTCTTACAGCGGATTTCCGGTGGTGAGCGAATAAAACTGGGCCGGACCGCAGCCGTGGTCGGCGGTGGCAATACCGCCGTTGACTGTGCCAGAACCCTTCTGCGCCTGGGTCTGGATAAGGTCTATATGGTTTACAGAAGGACCCGGAAAGAAATGCCCGCCAATGAGGTTGAAATCATTGCCTCTGAACATGAAGGCATTGAATTTGTATTCCTGGCCGCACCCACCCGTGTGGTCGGGGATGATAAAAACAAGGTCACCCATCTGGAATATCTCAAGATGCAGTTGGGGGAACCGGATAAAAGCGGCCGGCGCCGCCCGGAACCGATCCCTGGGTCTGAAACCCTTCTGGCCGTTGACATGGTCATATCCGCCATTGGCCAGTCCCCGGACGCATCTTTCAAAAATCAGGACCCCCAGCATAGGATGAAGGAACTGGAACTGACAAAATGGAATACCATTGACAATGATCCTGCAACGCATCAGGCTTCCATTCCCTATATCTTTACGGCCGGTGATGCGGCCACGGGACCTTCACTTGTGGTGGATGCCATTGGCGGCGGAAGACGCGCTGCCCGGTCCATCGACCTTTTCCTGAAGGGGGAGGCCGTGGAACCGGTGAAGGATTCGCTTCAGAAAAAACGAATCCATGAATCCATTTTCACAAAGGTAGACGGCATTAAACAGACCCCCAGGGCCAAACAGCCGGAACTCCATGTGAATGAACGCCTGGATTCCTTTATTGAAGTCGATTTGGTGCTTCCGGAAGCCGATGCCCACAAGGAAGCCGAAAGATGCCTCAATTGCTGCAGAATCTGCTATAACCCGGATATTGTTTTCCCCATGGCCAAAAAGGCGGGTTGATACTGCTCCTGAAATATGAGTATGGATAACAACAGAAGGGTATCTGCACAAGAGATACCCTTCCGTTGTTATAAGAAAAAACCATGATAAAAAACCGATTTAAAAAATCCGGTATGATCGGCATCAGCCTTTTGATCATTGCGCTTTTTGGTGGTATTTATCTTTTCCTGGATATCTCTTCATTTATCAAAAAACCTTTCAGACCCGGCTCACCGGAACAAATCCTCACTATTCTTCCGGGCCAAAGCCTCAAGGCCATTGCCGAACATCTTGAAAATCAATCCATTATCTCAAACAGATTCTATTTCAGCATCTACACAAAAATAAAAAAGGCAGGAAAAAAACTCCAGGCAGGGGAATATGTTTTGTCCGGGTCCAAATCCCCGGAAGAAATTCTTGATATCCTGGTCAGCGGGCGAGTGAAACTTTACAGGTTAACCCTTCCCGAAGGATTAACCATTAAGGAAATCGCCGCCCTCATCGAAAAGGAGGGGCTCTGTGATGCGAATAAATTTATGGACCTCTGCCAAAACCCTGACTTGATAAAAAAACTGGAAATCCAAATCCTTTCCCTGGAAGGCTATCTTTTTCCGGATACCTATTTTTTTTCAAGACAGAACACCTGTGAAGACATCATCATTGCCATGACCGGACGGTTCAAATCCGTTTTCACGGAAACATGGCAAAAGAGAACAAAGGAGCTGGGATTCTCCATTCATGAGATTCTCACCCTGGCCTCCATCATTGAAAAAGAAACAGGGGCTGCGGCTGAACGGCCCCTGATTTCATCGGTTTTTCATAACCGCCTGAAAAAAAACATGAGGCTTGAAAGTGACCCCACCGTCATATACGGCATTGAAGATTTTGACGGCAATATCAAAAAAACCCATCTGCAAACCCGGACCGAGTACAATACCTATCAGATCTCCGGACTCCCGCCGGGTCCCATCGCAAACCCCGGGGCCTTGTCCATTGAGGCCGCCCTTTTCCCGGACCAGAGCCCATATTTCTTCTTTGTATCCAAAAAAGATGGGACCCATCATTTTTCAACAAACTATGCAGAACACAGACGCGCCGTCATAAAATACCAGCTTAAAAAAGCACACTAATCATCAAACTGTTCAAACTGTTTCAAATAGAGGATTAAGGCCCCGCTTTTTGATTTAATCTTATTTTCCCAGTCAAATCCAATGACCAGGCCTTGTTTTTTCATTTCCTTGGCCACGTCTTCCACTACATCGGGCAGGACGGCACCCTGGTCCGAATGCCGGCCTCTGCCCACAATAATCCGGATGGTAAAAAAACCCTGAAGTTTACAACTGTGGATAAAGGACCGTGACCTTACTTCAGCACCGATGGCGTTATATCCGTGGAGATCCAGGGATTTTTCCGGCGGCGGATACCGTTTAATCCTTTTTTCAGGCGGTATGGGGGCCGGTTTTTTCAAGGGTTTGACCTTACGCTTCTCAAAGGATTCTTCCAGCAGGGCTTCAAAATCCTCTTCCGGCTCAGTTTCATTCTCCGGCCGGTGTATCGTATTTTTTATACTCGGCCGGAGTTTCCGTTTTTCATCATTTTCATCCAATGATTTTTTCTCAAAGGCTTTTAGAAAATCTTCATCCGAATGGAAAATCGGCAGACCCTGTTTGTTTCGTCTTTTCAAATATGCTTTCCTTTGGTTTCCATATTCCCAGGGAGTATCCTATTGCATCTGACTATAATTTTCAAGGGTCTCTGGCCTGTTAGTTCATTTGACAACATCGCCCCTTCCTGATATTGTCTCTGACATGAATACAGGGAATATAGTGGAATATATTGATCAGCAGAAAATTATTTCTGCCGTCATCTTGCAGGAAAAACAAGGCAAACTCAGATTGCTCAATGAGAATAACCGGGAAGTTCATTTTTCTGAGAACCGGTTGTCCCACATATCACAGGTCCGCCTGGATACAACCCTGTCAAGGGATTTTATCGTCACGCAGTTGAAACAGCTCACGGAAACCCGCAAAAAACTTTCTGAGACCATTAATATCAGGGAGTTGTGGGAAATTCTGCATGAAGAGTCTGAAGATATTGAATTATCCGCCATGACCCTTTTCTGCTTTGATCCTCCCCTGACCCCGGACCATGAGGCCGCCGTTATCCGAGCTTTTTTCCATGACCGTCTCTATTTTAAATTCAACAGGATGCTTTTTGCCCCCTATTCAGCCGAACAGGTTGAAGGGAAAAAAAGACAAATCCAGGAAGCTGAAAAAAAAGAGCGTCGGATTCAGAACGGAACGGCCTGGATCAATGATATCCTGAATCAGAAAAACGGCAGCAGCACTGCCGTTGATGAAGCCATCATTGATATGCTCAAATCCTTTTACCTGTTCGGCAATGATGCCGAATATGCCCAGACGGCGAAAGAAATTATTAAAAAATCATCCCTGCATTCGCCGGAACAGCTTTTTCATATCTTTGTCAAAGCCGGGATCTGGCATCCGGATGAAAATATCCACCTGCTTTCCCTTCAAATTCCCACGGTTTTTTCAAGACCGGTTCTGGAGCAGGAAGGAAAACTCATTTCAAGCCCCATCCGGTTTGTGGATGATCCCCTCAGAAAAGACCTGACCCATATTCCCCTCATCACCATTGACGGGCAGTCCACCCTTGATTTTGATGACGCCGTCAGCCTTGAGAACACGGAAACAGGATACCGTCTCGGGATTCACATCATTGATGTGGATGCCTATATCAAATCCAATGACCCCATTGACCTGTCCGCCCGGGAAAGGGCCAGTTCCATTTACATGCCCGACGATAAGCTTCCCATGATCCCGCCCAGGCTTTCCGAGGATCTTTGCAGTTTAAAAGAAGGTGAGATCAGACCCGGCATCAGCACCCTCATCCGGATGACCCGGTTCTTTGAAATCCAGGATTATGAAATTATTCCCAGTATTATCAAAATCCATCAGAAGCTCTCCTATACCGAGGCCAATCTGTTGAACGGTAAAAATGATCCCATCACCACCCTTTACCGGATGGCCCTTCAACTCAGGGAAAAACGCCTCAAAGCCGGTGCCATTCAGATTACCCTTCCTGAGGTCAATGTCTGGCTGGAGGAAAACGGGGAAATCGGGTACTCAAAAATCGACCGGGAAAATTCATCCCGCATGCTCATCTCGGAATTGATGATCCTTGCCAATTCCCTCATGGCGGAATTTCTGGCCAAAAATCAGATGCCAGCTGTTTTCAGATCCCAGGCCCAACCCAAACAACGGCTCTTCAAAGGCATTGAAACCTCTCTGCTCATAAATTTCATGCAGAGAAAGCAGTTAAGCCGGGCCATGATCGGCACCACACCGGAGCCCCATGCCGGTCTCGGGGTCAATGCCTATGTTACGGCCACCTCGCCCATCCGGAGATACCACGACCTCTTGACCCAGCGCCAGATCAAGGCCATATTCGGATACCATGCTCCCTATCCGAAACCGGAACTGGAAGAGATTCTTTTTTCCATCTCAACGGCCATGGCCAATACCAGCCGGGTCCAGGCCTCCAGAAAACGCTACTGGATCATCAAATACCTGGAATCCAAAAAAGGTGTCTCCTTTGAGGCCCTTGTGCTGGAATGCCACAGGGATCATTATCTTATCCTGATCAAAGAATTCATGCTGGAAACAAAACTGGTCCCGGCCGGTATCCGGCTCAAATACGGGGACATTGTCCAGGTGACCATCCAGCACGCAGACGCAAGAAAAGATCAGCTTTCTTTATTTATTTGAAGGATTAGAAAACCCGGACCGGGTAAAAAAGAACAGCCGACTCAATAATCAAAAAAAACCTTGGACAGTTTCAAAAGGAGATGAGGCCATGGCAATCAATGGAAACCCTCCGGGCAAACCGGATGCCACCCCCCACAAATGGCGTTTTGTCCGCATCGGAGGATTTGATCATGTCCTGATCAATTCCGGTGAGGATATCTCATCCATCCCCCACCTGGATCAAAAGCTCTGGGCAGCCCTGGCCTGCCCGACCCAGGGCCTGGAATTCGATCCGGCCACCCTGGCCCACATGGACAAAGACAGGGACGGCCGTATCCGGGCCTCTGAGGTCATCCAAGCCCTGAACTGGACCCTCTCTCTGATCAGAGAACCGGACGATCTGACCCGCACCAACAACTGCCTTCCCTTGTCCGCCATCAATGAAGAAAGCCCGGAAGCCAAAGACATCCTTTCCTGTGCAAGGGAAATTTTAAAAAATACGGGAAAAGGCCAGGCAGACGCCATTACACCGGTGGATGTGGCGGATAAGGTCAGAATTTTCGCCAATACCCGGTTTAACGGCGACGGCATTATCCCTGCCATGGCAGCCGAAGACCCGGCCCTCCGGCAGGTCATTGAGGACATCATGAACTGCCTGGGCTCTGAGCCGGACCGCAGCGGCCTGCTCGGAATTACAAAGGAAAAGGCGGACCGGTTCTTCACGGAGGCAAAGCAATATTCAGAATGGTGGCGCCGCACCGAAGGAGAAAACGCGGATATTTTACCCTTTGGAGATGAAACCGAAACCGCTGCCGGATATTTTGAAGCGGTCCGGCCGAAAATAGATGACTATTTCACCCGTTGCCGCCTGGCCGCATTCGATACCACCGCGGCCTTGTATATGAATCCGGCCAAAGAACAGTATGAATCCGTTTCAAAAATGTCCCTGTCGGCAAAAACAGATGAAATCGCCGCCTTTCCCCTGGCCGCCATCCAAGCTCGGGCCGGCCTTCCGCTTCGCGGAGCCGTGAACCCGGCCTGGGAAAAGGCCCTGTCGGATTTCAGGGACAAGGTGGCCTGCCCCCTGCTGAAAGAAGACAAGGATATCCTCAATCTGGAGGAATGGCGGATCATAAAAGACAGATTTTTTCATTATGAGGCGTGGAAGGCCGACAAAAGCCAAAGCCCTGTGGAAAAACTGGGTCTGCAACGCATCAGGGAAATTCTGGATACTCAAAGCGAACCCCTCATTGCCGAACTTCTTGAAAAAGACAAGGCCCTTGAAGCAACAGCATCTTCCTTTGATTCCCTGGATCGGCTCATTCATTATTATTGCCGGCTTCATATCCTGCTCAACAATTTCATATCCTTCCGGGACTTCTATACGCCTGAAAAAAAGGCGGTGTTCCAGGCCGGAACCCTTTATCTGGACGGCCGAAGCTGTGATCTCTGCATCCGGGTCAAAGACCCGGTGGCCCACAGCGTCCTGGCCCAGATGGGAGGGGTGTACCTGGCCTATTGTGAATGCACCCGCAAAGACTCTCCGGAACGGATAATGATAGCAGCCGCTTTCACCCAGGGGGATTCAGACAATCTTTTAGTGGGCCGGAACGGTATTTTCTATGATCGAAAACACCAGGACTGGGATGCCACCATCGTCAAGATCATTGATCACCCCATCAGTATCCGCCAGGCCTTCTGGTCCCCCTATAAACGGGTATCCCGGATGATCCGCACCCAGATCGAAAAATTTGCGGCAGAACGGGACAAGGCCGTGGATAAAAATGCCGCGGCAGCGGCAGCCGGACAGAACCCGGAACCAGGCAAGGCGCCTGAGCGCAAGGCCTTTGACGTGGGAAAATTTGCCGGGATCTTTGCCGCCATCGGGCTGGCCGTGGGCGCCATCGGGACCGCCATTGCATCGGTCATGACCGGGCTCATGGGCCTTCACTGGTGGCAGGTCCCCATTGCCTTGATGGGCTTGATGCTGGCGGTCTCAGGGCCCTCCATCCTCATGGCGGCATTAAAGCTTCGCCAAAGGAATCTGTCTCCTATCCTGGATGCCTGCGGATGGGCCGTCAATTCCCAGGCCCGGATCAATATTGCCTTCGGCAACACCCTGACCAAAACCGCAATGCTTCCCAGGGGGTCCTCTCGATTGCTCCAGGACCCCTATGCAGAAAAGAAAAATCCCCTGAGACTTTTTATCCTGGTGCTCCTCCTGATGCTGGCCCTGGCAGGGCTGGTCATCCTGAAAACGGTTTAGGCATCAGTGTTTAAAGCTTCTCTGGCCGGTATAGACCATGGTGGCCCCATTCTCGTTACAGGCCTCGACGGACTGGTAATCATTCAATGACCCGCCGGGCTGAACCACGGCCTTGACGCCCTGGCGGAGTCCCACATCAATGCCGTCCCGGAAGGGAAAAAAGGCGTCGGAGACCATGGACGATCCCATGAGGCCGCCCTTGACGGCCTTTACATCGGCTTCAATTTCCGCCCTTTTGTCCGGGTCCGTAAGATCGGCAAAGGAAAGGGCATACCGCTCAAAGCAATACCGGTCCGCCAGCTTCCGGTAGGCCTTGTCCACGGCGATTTCCGCCACACCCACCCGGTCCTGTTCCCCGGTTCCGATGCCCACGGTCACATTGTCCTTGACATAGATAACGGAATTGGAGGTAATGCCCGATTCCACCAGCCACCCGAAAAGCAGGTCCTCATATTCCGCCGGGGTGGGCTCCCGGTTCACCCGGTAGGTCTTTCCCTTGTATTCTGTGGAGGCCAGGGTAAAATCCGTTTTGGACAGGGTTTCCGGCACAAAGGACCACTGGGCCACCAGGCCTCCGTCCATGAGACTCTTAAAATCCACCACCCGCTCGCCGATAAAGGTTTGGAGTTTATCCATGGCAGTGATCCGGATGACCCTTAAATTCTTTCTCGCTTCCAGGATCCCCAGGGCCCCTTCTTCAAATTCCGGGGCCACCACCACTTCGGCATACTGTGCCGCAATGGCCTCGGCCGTGGCCCTGTCCAGGGCCTTGTTCACGGCGATGCAGCCGCCGAAGGCCGCCACCCGGTCGGCCATATAGGCCTTGTGAAAAGCTTCTTCCAGAGTTTTCGCCCTGGCGACCCCGCAGGGGTTGTTGTGTTTGACAATGACCACACAGGGGGTATCGGTGAAATACCTGAGGATGTTCAGGGCATTGTCTGCATCGGTCAGATTGGTCTTGCCCGGATGCTTGCCCGACTGAAGCAGCTCAATATCCGATACCAGGTATCTGCCCGGAGCAAGGGTCCGGGTGCCGCCCAGAACCAGGTTCCCGTTGACCAGCCGGTACAGGGCCGCTTCCTGGCCCGGATTTTCCCCGTACCGCAGGCCCTTGTTCACCCCGTCAATGACCCAGGACACCTTTTCATAGATCAGGGTCTGGCGCTTTTCCCCGTCAACGAATGAAATTTCCATCCGGGGGGTGAAATGGTCATCCATAATGGTTTTGTACATTTCCTTAAGGTCTTTTGACATGGCTTATTCTCCCGAGGTATAGCAGGATTCGACACTGCTGAAGGGTTGTGAGGCAAGATATCCGGCAATGGCCCGGTCATAAAGCGCAGTATGTTCAAAGGCTTTTTTGGACAAATCGAAACGGTCTTTAAGGGAAAGAGAGCCCTTTGAGGCCTCCAGGGTTTCAAGAACGCCGGGATAGGATGAGGGGTTTACCACGGACGCCACCCGGATGAAATTTTTGGCCGCGGCCCGGATCATGGTGGGCCCGCCGATATCGATATTGCCCCGGGCCTCTTCCGGGGTCACGTCCTTTTTGGCAACGGTATCGCTGAAAGGATACAGGTTCACCACCACCATATCGATGGCCAGGGCCGAGGTCCGTTTAAGATCGTTTTGATGGGCTTCATTATAGGTCTCGGTCAACAGCCCCAGATAAATTTTAAAATCCAGGGTTTTCACCAGCCCGCCCTGGGTTTCCGGCTGTCCCGTATAATCGGACACCTGGTTCAGACAGGTCCCTGCTTTTTCTCCCAGGATCTGCGCTATTGCATTATAGGTGCCGCCGGTGGAAAGAATCAGGATATCGGGATTCACCGCCACAAGGCCGGGGATAAAGGTCTCCAGCCCGGTCTTATCCGACACGCTGCAAAGGACGGTCCGGATTTTGACCAGATCATCGATTTTCTCAACAATATTCTTGCTCATAGCCCTTCCTCAATTTGGTTGTAAAATTCATCTGTGTTCATTTATACAGAAGTTTCATAATATACTTATCCGGATGAAGTCAAGCCGGTTAAAAGCCCCCTCAGTTCTTCCACCAAGTCCTTGAGCCGTCTTTGATGTTTGGGCGGCACCATGAGCATGGGAATCTGTTCATTGCGCACAAAAAGCCCTTCCCCACCGGTCTCATTGAGGCTGCCGGCATTGGTGCCAAAGGATCTTCCCGATAATAAAAACATTGCCATATCCGACAGGTTTCCGGAAAACCCCTTTTGATCCAGGTGTTCTATCGTCTGGAGAAAAAGGGTGTTCAGGGTCAGCACCAGGGGAGGAACCCGTGCAAACCCTTCCCTGCCGCAATGGGCCTCGGACAGGAGGGCCCGGCACCCAAAGGGCCTTGCCTCATAAACCATGCACAGATCATCCTCCAGCAGGGGGCAGACCCCAAAGGCCGGGTCGTTTTCCTCCTCGGGGATTTCCCTTTCTTCCATGCACATGCGGGCAAAGCCGTTGGTGGTCATTTGCGGAATATACCGCTTTTCCGGAAATTTCCGTCGAATCCGGTCCTCAAGGTCTTTTTTCTCCCCAGCCCCCAGGGAATCCATGAGAAAGCCTGTCTCAAGACTGGTCAGGGTGACGTTGCAGGTGCAGCAGGAGGAACATTTTTTCCGGCACACCGGCTCGGCATCCAGCCCGGATAAAGCTTCCTGGTAAAGGTCATAGGTCTTTTTCAAAAGTTCCAGGGCCGGTTGCTCTCCATGGCGGTTCATATCAAACCCCTTTATTTTTTTAATGAATCCCGGTATCTTAACATCAGATCTTTTTGGATGTATCCTGTTTTTTCTCAACAGTCAAATGGATTGCCTTGGGCCAGCAAAGGAGAACCCCATGATCCCCTCAAGAATGAATCAATTTTTAAACGACACCCTGCCCCAGAATGTTCGGAAAAACAGGCTCATCAAGGACGGACCCCTGCGGTTTCTTGAATTCGGCCCCCTGGATGTGGACCGGCTGAAACGTCTCGGCATACGGGTGGACCGGCTGGGACCCCGCCTGGTCTCCTGCATGTGGAACGAGGAAAGCCCCCTGGAAATCGGAGGATACCTGGTGGTGGACAACCTGGCCATGGGATCACCTTCCATGGGCGGGACAAGGATGCTGCCGGATATCACCCCGGATATCATCCACAACCTGGCAAGGGGCATGACCCTTAAAAATGCCGCCGCAGACCTTCCCTTTGGCGGGGGAAAATCCGGCATCGTGAAACCGGAAAATCTCCCGGAAAAGGACCGGCAAGACATCATCAAAGGCTTTGGCCGGCTTTTGAACCGGTACACGGATATTTATATTCCCGGCCCGGACGTGGGGACCAATGATGCGGACATGAAACTCTTTGCCATTGAAAACGGCCTTAACAATGCTGTTTCCAAACCCGCCGACATGGGCGGCAACCGCATTGACGAACTGGGCGGGGCTGCCAACGGCGTCGTGGTGGCCGTCAAATCCCTCTTGGAACATCTGCCAAAGCTCAGGCAACTGCCCCAGTTTAAAAACATGACCCTCCCAAAATCCCGGAAAATGGATGTTCTCATCCAGGGGTTCGGGGCTGTCGGCGCCCATGCGGCAAGGATTTTCCATGAATATGATCCGGACACGGCCCCCATCATCAAGGGCATCAGCGATGAAACCGGGTATCTCATGAACAAAGAAGGCCTTCCCTGGAAGGAACTCTTTGATATGTGGAAAAAATCCGGAGCCGTGACCCAAACATATTTTCATGACCAGGTTATGGCCAAGGCCGGGCCGCTATCCAAGAAAACCGTTTTTTCCAATGCTCCCGACAACCTTTTGATGGAATCCGCCTTCTGCCTTGTGCCGGCCTCTCCCATATCCAATTACCTGGATGTGACGGCCGCCACCAATCCTTCCATGACCACGGACCGCATGGGCAAATGGCAGATCATTGTGGAAGGGGCCAATACCTATTCCCCGGACCCCCAGCGAAAAGCCGGGCGAAGAAAAATGGAACGCCATGTCTACCGGGACAAAGGGGTTCTCATTGCCACCGATTACCTGGTCAATTCCGGCGGGGTCATTTATGCGGCCCATGAGCGGATCATCCCGACCCCGGACCACCTGCTGATCCCAAAGGATATCCTGGGAAATCCCGTTGCAATACAGGCCTGGCTTGAAAAAAACAGGGAGGATTTCGCCTCTCTGGCCGAGACCCGGAGAAAGGCGGCGGTTCAAAAGCTTGAAACCGTTATCCGCAGGAATATGGAAGAACTCATCGACGGCCTGTGCAAAGACGCGGACAGCCTTCCCTGTGAGATTGCGGAAAAGATCAGCGTCCAGAGAATCGCGTCCAGGGAAAAATCCAGGACCGTGCGGGACATCATGGAAGACGCCCCCACCATCGGCGTGGACAAAAGCGTGACCGATGCGGCCAGACTCCTGGTGGAAGCCCATGTGCCCATTGTGAATGTGGTATCGAAAAAAGGCAAGCTCATCGGCATTGTCACCAACTGGGACATTACCAAGGCCATGGCCTCCAAACTGCCCATGGACGCCCCCCTGACCCGGGTCATGACGGCCGATGTCATCACCACCCCCCCGGATGCCGGCATCATCGACTGCATCCGGAAACTTGAAAATTATGATATATCGGCCATGCCCGTTGTGGAAGACGATAAGGTCATCGGCGTCATCTCCGGCGATATCCTGGCCAGCCGGACCCTTTACCGGCTGCTCCAGACTTTGAGCTGAGACAGCACACCCTGTTTTGAAAGGAATTGTGGCATGTATCTTTTGCTGATTGCTCAAATTGTTCCGATTTTCG
>CAZAHK010000118.1:0-12128 GCA_964484555.1 uncultured Desulfobacula sp. | reverse complement strand
AAATTATTAGAAGAAAATCACGCAACAAAAAAAAGTCGCAACATAATTGGAGATAAAGAATAATTCATATCCTTTCTGCTGTGGTGCGGATTATGTCTATGTAAGAACTCCCAAGCCTTTATTGAATGGGCATTGACTTCTTTTGTTATTGATTGGTAAATATATGGACCAACTTAAAACTAATGCTGACGATAGATTGATTAATGGCTGCATTTATTGCGACGGTCCGGCTGAAACTCGGGATCATGTTCCATCATGTATTCTATTTGAATCGCCCTATCCAGAGAATTATCTCCATGATATTAAAGGACATATAGCCCGGAAATGACCTGATTTAAGAAGAGTTTGAGACCCTATATTTTTCGAGTTGTTGGTTATCTCGGTTTGAATGGGGCACCGCTTACGGAGATGATCCGGGGGTGGGCGGTTGCAGTTCTGTCCGGTGATGAATGCTTTTTTTGTCATGTGGTTTTCCGGCATAGGATTGAAAAAACAAAGGGTCAAAAAAACTAGTGGCGGTCAACCGCCACTCCAAACATACTGTTATGATTGAATAAAATTGCTATCGTCAAAAGTTTGACTCTAAAAACAGCGACCTTGTCGTATTGTGCTGCCGGGATGCGATTCGGGTATGATGCTGACCGGAAAATCGCCATAGGATTCCGGACACAAATCCACTCACGGAAGGAAATCTCCCTTCCTGAGCTTTTTCTTATCCAGTTTTCCAACGCTGGTCAGGGGCAGTTCCTTTCTGATTTCAATGTCCCTGGGAATCTCATAGGCGGCCAGTTTTTCCTTAGCAAAGGCGGTGATGCTGGCCTTTAAATCCGCCTCGCTGCCCTGGAACCCGGCGTCTTCATCAAGGGTCACATAGGCTTTGACCAGTTCCGATCCCGGCTTTTTAGGATCGGGAAAGCCGATGGCGGCGACCTGGGCAATGGCCGGATGGTCCGTCAGGATATCCTCGATCTTTTTTGAAAAGACCTTGAATCCGCTGACATTGATCATGTCTTTGGTCCGGTCCACGATTGTCAGATATCCGTCCGCATCCTGGACGGCCACATCCCCGGTGTGAAGATAGCCCTCCGCATCCATGACCTGAAGGGTTTCCTTGGACAGCTTATAATATCCCTGCATCACCTGGGGGCCTTTGATGCAGATTTCGCCGGGTTCTCCCTGGGCCACGGGGTTCTGGGTATCAGGGTCCACCAGCCGGATATCCGTGTTGGGCAGGGGCAGTCCGATACTGCCTAGTTTCTTTTGGCCCATGACGGGGTTCATGGCCGTCAACGGGGAGGTTTCCGTCATGCCGTAGGCCTCGATGAGTTTTCCTTTTCCGATGATCTGTTCCAGTTTTCCCCTTTGGGAATCTTGCCCAGAAGTTTGCCGAGAAAGCGTTTCACAGCGGGCAGGAATCCGCCCACGCTGGCCGTCGCCACAAGCTTTAATTCCGGAAACGTGGAATGAATCCGGGTCAGGTATTTTTCAAACAGGGCATCCAGTGTCACAAAGCCTTTGGCATCGGAGTTTTTCAACTGGAAGGCGGTTTCGTCCACGGACAGGAGGGGGACACGCCGGAAACCACACAGCCAGCCTTGAGGGTACCCATAGCGGCAATGATGTATTCCGGGATATTGGGCAGGCGGATGCCCACCACGTCCCCTTTCCCTGATAATGGTTGGACATCTATGTTTTTGTCGCTATATTTTTATGGCTGCTGAAAATCCTCCCAAAATGGCATGGCTTATTTTTCCGGGTGTGACGCAGTCCCCCGCCGTGGAAAATTCAATTCGAAGGTCCTTGACCTGTTCTTCAATATCCCGGACCGGGGCCGACCCCAAGGCGAGGATGACGGTGTCAAACCGCTCCGTTCCGGCTTTTCCCTTGGTTTCAAATTCAACCTGTCCGGATTTGATGGAAACCACCCGGGTCTGGGTGAGGACCCTGACCCCATAGCGTTTCAAATTGCTCATCAATATCCATTTGGTGGATTTTCCCACATCCTGGCCCGCCTTTTCCTGCATTTCAAAGACGGTGACCCGGCAGGACCCGGTGAACATATAATGTTTGAGCCGGTCAAGATCCATGGCATCGTAGGTGACCAGAAAATGAAGCATCTCCGGGGAGAGGGTTCCTTTATGGGCCACAAACAGGGCGGTTTCCAGCCCCACGGCCCCCCCGCCGATGACGGCCACATTTTTCCCCAGGAAGGGATTGTTTTTCAGGACCTCCCAGGAGGAGATGACGCCGGGGCCGTCTATGCCTTCAATGGGCGGAACAAGGGGTCTGGCGCCCTGGGCGATGACAAGGTGGTCCGGGCCTATGGTTTTGATCAGGTCGAGATCCGCCGCTGTATTCAAATGGACCGGGATTTCATGTTTTTTCAGCATGGCCCGGTAATACCGGACATATTCCAGGAGTTCCCGTTTATGGGGCGGGGCCCCGGCCATCCAGAGCTGGCCGCCGATATCATCGGCCCGTTCATAGATTTCCACCTCATGCCCGGCTATTTTGGCCGTGAGGGCCGCCTCAAGGCCGGCCACACCGGCCCCCACCACCATGACCCGTTTGGGCCGGGCGCAGGGGGTGATCCGCCGTTCGCCTTCAAATCCGGCCCGCACATTTCCGATGCAGGACACGGGCCGCCCGGAAAAGATTTCATCGGTGCACCCCTGGGAGCAGGCCACGCAGGGCCTGATTTCTTCAGGGGTTCCGTTTTTGGCTTTCTGGGGCCAGAAGGGATCGGCAATGAGGACCCGTCCCAGGTTGACCATGTCGGCCAGGCCGTCCCTTAAAATTCCTTCGGCCTGGTCCGGGGTGGTGATCCGGTTGGAGGCCATGACCGGGACGGACACGGCCTGTTTGATATTCCAGGCCAGGTGGGAAAAGCCCGACCGGGGCAGGTCCATGGGAAGCTGGGGGACTTTGGATTCATGCCACCCGCCGGTCACATTGATGATATCGGCCCCGGCTTTTTCATAAATCCGGGCAATGTCCGGGGTTTCGGCATCGGTGGTGCCGCCGGGAACAAAATCATTGCCGGCCATCCGGATGCCCAGGGGAAATTCAGGCCCCAGCGCATCCCGGAGCATTTCCAGGATCTGTCTCGGGAACCTGGCCCGGTTTTCAAGGCTGCCGCCGTATTCGTCCGTCCTTTTGTTGGTCCGGGGGGATAAAAACTGGGTGATGAGGTATCCGGCGGACCCGATGATTTCCACTCCTTCAAACCCGGCTTTTTTAGCCCTGAGGGCGGCGTCGCAAAAGGCTTTCTGCACGGTTTTGATATCCTCCAGGCTCATTTCCCGGGGGGTGGTTTTGGAGTATTTGGAAAACACGGCCGAAGGCGCCATGGGGGTTTCGTTGTTGATGAGAAAGGGATGGGTATAGGCCCCTCCGTGGAAAAGCTGGATCCAGGGGCTTGCCCCCTGGGCCTTGATCATTTCCGTGGCCCTGGTGAAGGAGTCCACGGCCTCGTCCTTGGCCAGGGACAGGACCGCAAACCCGGACCCGGTAAAATCGATTCCCACGGGGCCGATGGTGACGATCCCGGCACCGCCCTTGGCGATCTCGGCATAGAAATGATAATATTTATCGTTGAGTTTAGTATCATAGGAATACAAAAGACCCAGGGAAGGATAGGCAATCCGGTTTCTGACCATGAACCCGTTGATCCGGATGGGGCTGAAAAGCTGGGTATACATGGAGCCTCCTTATAACCCGGAAATTATAACCCGGAAAATTTGGCGATGACATCACACATGACTTCGCTGGCGCCGCCGCCAATGGAAATGAGCCGGGAATCCCGGTAAAATCTTGAGATTTTCATGTCGTTCATGAAGCCCATGCCTCCGTACATCTGGAGGCAGCCGTCGGCCACTTCGGTCAGCAGGTCCCCGCTTTTCAGCTTGGCCATGGAAATCATGAGGGTGGCGTCCTGACCGGCCATCTTCATTCTCACGATATGATAGGCCAGTTGCTGAAGGCATTCGATTTCCGTGAGCCATTTGGCGATCCTGTGGCGCAGCACCTGTTTTTTGATCAGGGGCTTGCCGAAGACAATGCGGCCCTTCAGGTATTCCACGGCATCGGCGATCATCTGCCGGGCCCAGACATAGGCCATGGGAATGGCGCTGAACCGTTCATGCTGGAATTGCATCATCTGCTGGATAAAGCCTTCGCCTTCCCGGCCGATGAGGTTTTCAGCCGGAATCCTCATGTCGTCAAAATACAGTTCCGCCGTATCCGAGCTTCTCATGCCCAGCTTGTCCAGCTTTTTACTGACCTGGAACCCGGCGATGTCTGTGGGCACCACAAACAGGGAAAAACTGTGATACCCCGGATCATCGCTGGTCCTGGCCAGGAGGGTCAGAAAATCGGCCTGGGTCCCGTTGGTGATAAAGGTTTTGGACCCGTTCAAGATATAATGGTTCCCGTCCTTTTGTGCAAAGGTTTTTAAGGCGGCCACATCGGACCCGGCATCGGGTTCGGTCACGGCAATGGCTGCAACGAGGTCGCCCCTGAGGGCCGGTTTCAGATAGGTTTCCTTGAGATAATCGGACCCGAAATCATAGATGGCCGGGGTGGCCATATTCATTTGAACGGCAATGGCCATGGGGATACCGCCGCAATGAATCCGGGCGCATTCTTCAAGCACCACGGTTTCATACCAGTAGTCCAGGCCTTCGCCTCCCCATTTTTCATCGTAGCGGATGCCCAGGAACCCCAGGTCCCCCATTTTTTTAAACAGATCGTGCAGGGGGGCGATCCCTTTCTCCTCCCACTCATCCACATGGGGATTGATCTCTTTGGTTACAAAATCCCGGACCGCTTTTCTGACCTGTTCATGCTCTTTTCCAAAATATAAATCATTCCCCATTTTTTTATCTCCTTTTTCAGGGTTTCAGGGATTCGGGAATTTCTATTGTTTTTGCCCGCAGGTATTCGCCCAGGGTTTTGGCCTGGGGGTCGCTTCTCAATGAGGCGGCCACCCCGTCCTCCAGCACGCCTTTGATGTAAAAATTCAGGGCCAGCAGGTTGGGCAGTTCATATCTCTCAATGTCAAACCCGGCCATGTCCGGCAGCAGCTCTTTCAGCTTTTTTACGGTCAGGAACGGGTTTAAAAAGGCAAAGCCTTTTTCGTCTTTTGCCCATACCCCCAGGTTGGCGTTTCCCCCTTTATCCCCGGACCGAGTGGCAAAGAGCCTTCCAAAGGCGATCTTTGTCAAGGGACCGGCCTGGGTGGTGTCTTCCGGGGGCCTGGCCGGTTCCGGGCCTGTCTTTGATGGGATATTTTTCCCGGGATCCTTTGGGGGCGGGAAAAATGTTGTTTCAACGATATGACCCTGATCCTGGATCACCACCTCCTGCCGGATGTGTTTCAATGAGATGAGGGCCGGCCAGTGCAGGATGGCAGGGGTTTCACCGGACGGGGGGCCTGTCAGGGTGAATCCGGGGATGGTGGACAGGGCCGCTTCTACAACGGCCGAAGAAAATAATTTGCCGACCTTTGTCTTGTCCTTGTCCATGACGGAAATTCTCAAATAGGAAAAGGCCTCGTCATTGGTTACGGGGTCTGAATGGCCGGACCGGGTCAGTTGAACATCGGTTTTTTCAAACTGGTGTTTCCCGCCCAGAAGGCCGAAGATGATGGCCTCGACGACCCCGGCCTTTTTTTCAATGTCCAGACCGGTCAAGACAACGGTCATGCTGTTTTTAAACCCGTACAGGGTATTGATGCAGACCTTGGTGAACCCCGTCGGGGCTTCTCCTTTGACGCCGGAAATCAGGACCTGGTCAGAACCCAGGTCCTGGATGGCCAGAGTGTCAAACCTGACCTTGACGTCCGGGGTCAGATAGGCCGGTTCCCGGATTTCATATAAGAGCTGGGCCGTCACCGTGCCCCTGGAGACGAGCCCCCCGGTTCCAGGGTGCTTGGTAATGACAAAGGAGCCGTCTTCACGCATCCGGGCCAGGGGAAATCCCATATTTTTATAGGACGGGATTTCATCCATGAAAGAATAGTTCCCGCCTGTGGCCTGGGTTCCGCACTCGATGATGTGCCCGGCGGCATAGGCCCCGGCCAGACGGTCGAAGTCCGTTTCCTTCCAGTTGAATTTCCAGGCGGCCGGGCCTGCCACCAGGGCGGCGTCGGCAATTCTTCCGCCCACCACGATATCGGCCCCCAGGTCCAGGGCCTTTTTGATTCCGAAGGCGCCCAGGTAGGCATTGGCCGTCAGGGGCAGGAGGCCCGAAGATTTAAGGTCGGTGTTCTTATCCATATGCCTGAAGGCTTCTCCGGCGTTCTGGAGGTCGGCAAGCGTCGGCATGAGGTCGTCCCCATGGATATGGGCGATGACCGGGTTCAATCCCAGGGTCCGGCCCAGGGCCTTCAATTCCTTTGCCAGGCCTTGGGGGTTCAACCCCCCAGCATTGGCCACGATTTTGATGCCCTTCTCCAGGCAGGCGGCCATGACCTGTTCCATCTGGGAGAGAAAGGGGGTGACGTATCCCTTGTCCGGATCTTTCAGCTTCATCCGGAACAAAAGGGCCATGGTCAGCTCGGCAAGATAGTCCCCGGTTAAGACATGGATCTCCCCGCCTTCAACCAGTTCTTTTGCCGCGCTGAGCCGGTCTCCGTAAAATCCGGAACAGTTTGCAATGATCAGTTCGTCTTTCATTTTATCTTCCTTTAAACACCGGGGGTCTTTTTTCTAAAAAGGCGGTGATGCCTTCCCTGGCGTCCTCTGTTTTTGCAATGGCGGACAGTTGTTCCGAAAGAAAGCGGACCGCCTCTTCAAAGGCCATGGTTTCGATGCGGTTCAGCGCATTTTTCCCCAGCCTCATCCCCACGGGGCTTTTGGCGGCCAGGGCCTTGAGAATATCCCCGGTTTCCCTGTTAAAATCGGTCCCGGGAAAAATCCGGGTGACCATTCCCATTTCCAGGGCCTGGGCCGCAGAAAGCCTTTCTCCCAGCAGCATCATGGCCATGGCTTTTTTCCTTGGCACGTTCCGGTAAATCAGGGCCCCGATCATCATGGGGAAAAGCCCCACGTTGACCTCGGGGGTCCCGAAGGTCACATCCTCCCTTGCCAGGACAATATCGCAGGCCAGCATGAATCCGGTGCCGCCGGCCAAGCAGTGGCCGTTTATCCGGGCCAGGGTGGGTTTTTCAAACCTATAGATCTGGATCAAGAGATCGGCATATTGGCCGAAGATTTCCTTTTCTGCTTCTGATCCCTTGCCCATGCTTGCGGAAAGGTCTGCCCCGGAGCAGAATACCTTGTCTCCGGCGCCGGTGATGCAGACCACCTTGACCCCGTCGTCTTTCCGGGCCGATTCCAGGGCCTCCTGAAAAAGCCGGACAGCTTCTGGGCTGATGGCGTTTCTCTGCCTTTCCCGGTTAATGGTGATGGTTGCGATGCCGTCTTTTGTGTCGTATAAAAGATCTTTTTCCGTTGTTAGCGTCATGGTGTCTCCTCAGTCTTTTTCAATATCCACAAGGATGTGGGCGGGCATGACCTTGTCCCCGATATCGGCATGGATGCCCGAGACCCGGCCGTCAAAGGGGGCGAAAAGGGTGGTCTCCATTTTCATGGCCGAAACAATGACCAGCCCCCGACCTTTTTCCACCCTGTCCCCGATTTTGACCAGGATGCCGATGACCACGGCCGGCATGGGTGAAGCAACGACGGAGGCTGTATTTAAAAAGCTTTTTTTCCCGGAAGAGGTCTCCTCCATCAGGTCGGCGTCCGTGATTTCATAGGACCGGCCCCGGAGGATCACGGTCTTTGTGTTCCCGTGCCGGGAGACATAGGCATTGAAGATTTTTCCATCCACATGGATCAGGACCTGGTGATCCGATACATTCACAAATTCCGCATCACAGGAGCGGTTTTCCCGTTGGATCTGAATATGCCCTTCGGAAATGCCAGTCCCTTTAGAAATAACCGCCCCTTTAGAAATAACAGCTTGTAGGGATAATTTTTCCTGGTTGACCATGAAATTATATTCCATTGAGCGCTCCTTAAAGTTTCCAGTTTCCCAGGGTATCCCAGGGAGATGGGGCCTTTTCCGGCCCCAAAGAGCCCTTCTTTTTTTCCGCCTTCCCCTGGTCATGGGCAAGAAAGGCCATCATGGCCACATCGGCAAGATCCCTGTCCGGTTTCCAGTCTGAAAAATGGGCGGGGATAAAATCCGTAAACACTTGGCCTTCCCTGAAGGGTTCGGAATTTAATATATCCGTCATAAACTCAATAGGGGTTTTGACGCCCAAAATAATATAATCCTGCAAAGCTTTGATCATCTTTGCCGTGGCCCCTTCCCGGGTCCCTGCGTGGACGATGAGCTTGGCCAGGATGGGATCATAATCCACCGGGACCTCAAACCCCTGGTAGATCCCGGAATCGATCCGGATGCCGGGTCCGCCGGGTTCTTTCATAAACCGGATGGTTCCCGGTGAAGGGAAAAAATCCTTTTCCGGGTCTTCCGCATAAATTCTGCATTCCACGGCATGGCCCCTGGGCCGGATATCGCCCTGTCCGAGGCTCAGTTTTTGTCCGTTTGCGATCTCGATCTGAAGCCGGACAAGATCCAGGCCCGTGGTCATTTCTGTTATGGGATGCTCCACCTGGAGCCGGGTATTGATTTCCAGGAAATAAAACCGGTTTTCCTCGTCCAGGAGAAATTCCACGGTTCCCGCATTCGCATAGCGGGCTGATTTTGCCGCCTTCACGGCCGCATTCCCCATTTCTTCCCTGAGTTCAGGGGTTAATGCCAAAGAAGGGGTTTCTTCGATGATTTTCTGATGCCGCCGCTGGATGGAACATTCCCGCTCATAGAGGTGGAGGGTATGTCCGTACTGATCGGCGAGAATCTGGAATTCAATATGCCGGGCCCGGGTAAAGAATTTTTCAATATAGACCTCCCGGTTTCCAAAGGCATTGAAGGCTTCGCTGGAGGCCTGGGCCACGGCTTCTTCCATCTCTTCTGGCCCGTGGACGATGCGGATGCCCTTGCCCCCGCCTCCAGCCGTGGCCTTGACCAGGATCGGGTATCCGATCTCTTCTGCGGCCTCCCTGAGCACGGCCATATCCGGCTCACAGCGGCTCAACCCCGGGATGACCGGAACGCCGCCGTCCATCATGATCTTCCGGGAGGTGATCTTATCCCCCAGGGCCTGGATCACTTCGGGTGGCGGGCCGATGAACACAAGGCCTTCATCTTGGCAACGGCGGGCAAAGGCATGGTTTTCGGAAAGAAACCCGTATCCCGGATGAATGGCCTCAGCCCCGGTCTGTCTGGCCGCGGAGATGAGGGCATCCATATTTAAATAGCTGAGGGAGGGTTCCGAAGGCCCGAGGTATACGGCCTCATCGGAAAAAATCACATGGGCGGCTGTTTTATCGGCATCGGAATACACGGCCACGGTTTTTATCCCCATCTCCCTGCAGGTATGGATGACCCTTAAGGCGATTTCTCCCCGGTTGGCGATCAGAATTTTTTCAAACATGATGGTCTTCCTGTTTTACGTGTTAAGGCCTACATCCTAAATACGCCGAATCCGTGGTCCCGGTCCCTGAGCGGCGCATTCAGGGAGGCGGAAAGGGCCAGTCCCAGGACGTCCCGTGATTTTGCAGGGTCCACAATCCCGTCATCCCAGAGCTGGGCGGTGCTGTAATAGGCATTGCCTTCTTTCAGGGCCGCCTCCACCACGGGTTTGTGGATAAATTCCGTTTCTTCCGGGGTCAGGCCGGTCTGGCCGGCCCTCCGGCGCTGGTCATTGGTAATGCTGATCAGCACATCCGCCGCCTGCCGGCCGCCCATGACGCCGATCTGGGCATTGGGCCACATCCACAGAAATCTCGGGGAATAGGCCCTGCCGCACATGGCATAATTGCCTGCGCCAAAGGAGGCCCCTACGATCATGGTGAATTTGGGGACGCCGGCATTGGACACGGCATTGACCATCTTGTGGCCGTCCTTTGTAATCCCGGCCCGTTCATAATCGCTTCCCACAATGAATCCGTTGATATTCTGGAGAAAAACAAGGGGGATTTCCCGCCTGTCGCAAAGCTGGATGAACTGGGTGGCTTTCTGGGCGCTCTTGGAGAAAAGAATGCCGTTATTGGCCAGGATGCCCACGGGATACCCGTGGATATGGGCCCATCCCGTGACCAGGGTTTCCCCGAACAATTCCTTGAATTCCAGGAACCTTGAGCCGTCCACAATCCTGGCAATGACCTCCCGGATATCATAGGGCCGGGAAAGATCCGGCCCCACAATGCCGTACAGTTCTTTTGCATCATACAGGGGAGGTTCCGGTTCACGCATGGAAAGCCTTGATTTTTTATTGTCCGGAAGGTTTTTGGTGATGTTCCGGATCATCCGGATGGCCTGGGCGTCATCTTCGGCATAATAGTCGGACACCCCTGAATCGCTGCAGTGAAGCTCGGCCCCGCCCAGATCATTGGCCGACACATCCTCTCCCGTTGCCGCCTTCACCAGGGGCGGTCCCCCGAGGAAAATCGCACCATGCTGCCGGACATGGACGATTTCATCACACATGGCCACGCCGTAAGCTCCGCCCGCCGTGCACAGCCCCATGACGCCCACGATCTGGGGAATGCCCATTTTCGACATCCGGGCCTGGTTGAAAAAAATTCTTCCCCCGTCATCCATATCCGGGAAGATTTCGGACTGGAGCGGCAGATAGGCCCCGGCAGAATCCATGAGCGTTATCAGGGGCAGCCGGTTTTCCATGGCAATGGTCTGGCACCTCAGGGTTTTTTTCACGCCCATGGGATAAATGGAACCGCCCTTGATCGTGCCGTCACTGACGCTGATCATGCACTCTCTCTCTTCGATCACCCCAATACCGGTGATGAGTCCTGCCTTATGGATTTTGCCGTCATACAACCCCATGGCCGCCAGGGGAGCGATTTCCAGAAAGGGCGTGTTTTTGTCCAGAAGCAGGTCCAGTTTTTTTTGGGCCAGCAGCTTGCCCGATTCCTCATGGCGCTTCAACGCCTTGGCAGATCTCTCATTGGCCGCTTTGTCCAGTTCCTTCTCCAGATCCTGAACAAGGGCGGTCATGTCCTGAAGGTTTTTCCGGTAGAGTTCGGAATTCACATCGATCTTTGTTTCAATGATATCCATGGCAACTCCTTTCAGGTATTCGAAATTCCTTTGATAATCGTATCGATGAGGGGGTCCACCAGTTCTTCAAGATTGTCCGGGTTCCCGGTCATAACCCAGTTGGTCACCAGATGCTCAATGGTGCCGAGGATCATGGAGCGGATGAGATAGGGATGGGTGTCTTCCTTAAATTCCTTGGCTTCAATCCCCTGCTCGATGACGGTGGTGATCTGCCTGATGCCTGCCTTGATGGTCAGGTGGCCTTCGGTGTCCAGAAATTTTTTATTGTGCTTCAGGTACAACATGAGGACCGATGCAAAATCAGGGTTTTTCCGGTAGGAATCCATGAATAGAAACACAATGGCCCTCAGTTTGTTGCCTGCCCCCCGGATGAGTTTCAGATGAAAGGCCATGGTATCAAAAAGACTTTGGGAGGACTCGGTTGGAATTGAAAATAAAAGTCCCTCTTTGGTGGAAAAATATTCATAAATAGATGCTTCCGAAATCTTGGCTTCCTTGGCGATTTCCGATATGGTAGTTTCGTTGAAACCCCTTTGGGCAAAGACTTTTGTCGCCGTATCAATGATCTGCCGTTTTCTGAGTTCTGTTTTATTCTGTGGCATTGGAAAGCCTTTCTCTATTTATTTTATATGCTGAATTTATAATTAATTAGAGTACGGCTTTTATTTTGTCAATAAAATAATTGTTAAACTATATTAAAATAACAATTATAATTATAGGCTAAGATTTTGACATTTAATTACAGCAGGTTTAGATATGGAGTGAATCTCAGAAAAAATCATTCTGATGATGAAATTAATCATGCTGTGTGGTTCTGTTTCTACCACTGGTTTTTGATTGGTAAAGGGCTTTATCTGCCCTGGATATAAGAATTTCCTGTCTGTCGGTGTGTTGGGGGATATGAGTGGCTGTTCCAAGACTGATGGTTGTCCGGATGCTCTTGCCTTCATATTCCAGACAGAATCCCTGCACCA
>CAZAHK010000117.1:0-12184 GCA_964484555.1 uncultured Desulfobacula sp. | reverse complement strand
TTAGGATATAGAGGAAAAGAAGTTTGCACTTGGTTGACCTTTGATACAGGGGCGGAAACAACAGTAATACATAAAGCCGTGGCTGACGAATTAAAGATTCTTTCCACACATCCTGGAAAATCAATAATTGCTGACGGAACAATAATTGACACCCGGAGAACCCATCTTGATTATATAATTGTTGGCCCCTTTATGATGAAAAATTTGCAAACATCCATCGTCGACTATAAAACTCAACCAGGCATTGACAAGGGTTTGCTTGGAATGAATTTTTTAAAAAATGTGAGCTACAAAATTGACTTTAATGGAAAATCGATAAAATGGTCTACTCAATGAAATAGAGCTGAGTCAAATGACAATCGACAAAGTTCACACATAAGGAGCATAAATCCTGCCACAAACACAACATTTATGCAATTTGTAAAACAAATTGACAATTTGCATAAAATTGTATTAGCCTGTTGCCATGATCCATCGAAATGCAAAAGAAACGATACAGACTCTGCTGGGTGGATTTCCCATCGTCACCCTGACGGGACCTCGCCAGTCGGGCAAGACGACCCTTGCCAAGGCGGTTTTTGAAAATCATCCATATGCGTCCCTGGAAGAGCCGGACCTGCGGCAGGCTGCCATTGAAGATCCCCGTTCTTTTCTCGCACGGTTTCCTGACGGCGCAGTCCTGGATGAAGTGCAGCGATGTCCCGAGATTTTGTCCTATCTTCAAACCCTGGTGGATAAGGATCGCCGAATGGGCCTGTTCATATTGACAGGGTCCCAGCAGTTCGGTCTGATGTCCGGCATTACGCAATCGCTTGCAGGGCGAACCGCTTTTGTGGAATTACTTCCTTTTTCCGTGCCGGAATTGGCTCTTGCCGACAAATTGCCCGCCACCATTGATGCCATGATGTTGACCGGCTGCTATCCGCCCATCTATGATCGTGGGCTGGCTTTTGCGGCCTGGTACAGCGCTTATGTAACGGCCTATGTGGAACGGGATGTCCGGCAAATGCTCAAAATCCAGGATCTGGAAACCTTTCAGCGTTTTGTCAGGCTATGTGCGGGCAGGACGGGACAGTTGCTGAATCTGTCTTCTCTGGCAACGGAATGCGGCGTCACCCATAATACTGCCAAATCATGGATATCTGTTCTGGAAGCCAGTTATTTGGTATTTCTTCTGCGCCCTCATCACGCAAGTTTTAACAAACGGCTGGTAAAGATGCCCAAACTGTATTTCTATGATGTTGGACTCGTGTCCTGGCTTCTGGGAATTCGGACAACCGAACAAATGATAACCCATCCGTTGCGGGGCAGCATTTTTGAGACCTTTATCATATCAGAGCTGATCAAATCAAAATTGAACCAAGGTGAAAAACCGGCTTTTTCATTCTGGCGGGACAGCAACGGTAATGAGGTTGATCTCCTTATGGACCAGGGAACCCGGCTGATCCCGGTTGAGATCAAGTCAGGCCGCACCCTGACACATGAAGCCTTTGCCGGGCTGCATAAATGGTGTGCCCTGGCCGGAGACAAAGCCGGTACACCCGTGTTGATCTTTGCCGGAGATGAATCCTATCAGCACAAAGGGGTGCGGGTGACAGGGTGGCGGGACTGCGATTCGGTTCATACAGTTTTTAGTCCTTGACAAAGATCCGCGGTTTCGTTAATAGCTCTGTCAATCTGCAATTGAAATTGCGGCGCTGTACGGTTTAACGAGTCAGGAACATACATAAATAACAAAGCCGGGAAGGCCTTTTGGAATGAATTCCATTGGATCTTCCCGGCTTTTTTTATTGGAAAAAAGGAGGTTTGCAATGTTTCAAAAAAAATCCGCTTTGGCTTCTCTGGAAAGCCTCATTGTTTTGTGCCTGTTCATGCTTGCCCTGGCTTGTCCCGCCCTTGCCGCAAAGGACAGGATTGTTCTGGCCGTGGGGGGTGAAAGCGAGGAGGGCTATGATCCCCTTCTCGGATGGGGCAGTTACGGCAACCCGCTCTTTCACAGCACCCTGCTGAAACGGGATGCGGATCTGAAAATCGTCCCGGACCTGGCTACGGAATGGACCCTTTCAAAGGACAAGCTGACCTGGACCGTGAAAATCCGGGAAGGCGTTATTTTTTCCGACGGTTCGGCCCTTACGGCCGGTGATGTCGCCTTTACCTTTAACAAAGGGCTTGAGGCCGGCGGTAAAATTGACCTGTCCCCCCTGGAATCGGCCAGGGCCCTGGACAAAACAACCGTGGCCCTGAAGCTGAAAACCCCGGATATCACCTTTATCCAGCACCTCATCGCCCTGGGCATTGTCCCGGAAAAGCTCTACGGACCGGGCTATGCCAGGGCTCCCATCGGTTCGGGCCCCTATAAGCTGGTGCGCTGGGACGAAGGCCAGCAGATGGTGGTGGAAGCCAATGACCGCTATTACGGGACAAAGCCTGCCATCCGGCAACTGGTCTTCCTTTTTTCCGAAGAAGATGCGGCCCTGGCCGCAGCCCGGGCCGGAGAGGTGGATGTGCTTGGCGTCCCCTCCAACCTGGCCGGTCAGGAGATTCCGGGCATGAAGCTCCATGTGGTAAAGAGTGTGGACAACCGGGGCCTCATGTTCCCCACCATTCCGGATAAGGGCGGGAAAACGCCCAATGGGCTGGCTGTCGGCAATTCCGTAACCGCTGATGCCGCCATCCGCAAGGCCGTCAACATTGCCATGGACCGGGAGGCCCTGGTCAAGGGGGTCCTGGACGGGCACGGCAGACCGGCCTTCGGGGTTGTGGACGACCTGCCCTGGGATAACAAAGACATCCGGTTTAAGGACAATGACCCGGCCAAGGCCGCTGCCATTCTTGAACAGGCCGGGTGGAAGGACACGGATAAGGACGGGGTGAGGGAGAAAAACGGGCTCAAGGCGGAATTCACCATTGTGTATAATGCCAAGGATTCCCTGCGCCAGGGCCTGGCCCTGGCCGTTTCCGACATGCTGAGACCCGTGGGCATCCGGGCTGTTCCCAAGGGAGAGAGCTGGGACAGGATCAAGACCGAGCTGACCCATACCCAGGTGGTGGTCTATGGATTCGGCGACCACAGCCCCCTTGAAATGTTCAAATTATACCATACCCCCGGCCCCGAGCCCATGTACTGGAATGCCGGGTTCTATTCCAACGCGGCCGTGGACCAATACCTGGAACAGGCCCGGGCCGCCGAGTCCTTTGAAGCCTCCATTCCCTTCTGGCAGAAGGCTCAGTGGGACGGGAAAACCGGTTTTACGGCGCCCGGCGATGCGGCCTGGGCCTGGATGGTCAACCTGGACCATACCTATTTTGTGAACACATGCCTGAACGTGGGCAAATCCCAGATGGAACCCCACGGCCACGGCTGGCCCATCACCGCCAATATCCATGAATGAAAGTGGACCTGCGAATAACCCAACTGAAAGCGGCCGGGAAGCTTTTTCCCGGCCGGAAAACCTTATTATTATGGAAAACACCCTTATTTTATTCTGCCTGAAAAAAACCATCCGGCTTATGCTGCTGATGGCAGCCGTGGCCACCTTTTCCTATGTCCTGGTGAGCTTTTCCCCGGTGGACCCGGTGGATGCCTATCTGGGAACGGCCATTCTCAAGGTTTCCCCGGAGCAAAGAGAGATCATTGCCAAAAGATGGGGCCTTGACCGGCCGCCGGTGGAACGGTATCTCAACTGGGCCTCCCGATTGATCCGGGGCGATTTCGGTCTTTCCACCATCTTTAACGAGCCTGTCCTGACCGTCATCGCTAAACGGTTTGTCACCTCCTTCTGGCTCATGTTTCTGGCCTGGTCCCTGTCAGGAGTCTTCGGCTTTATCCTGGGAGTGCTTTCCGGGGCCTTTGAAAACTCGGTCCTGGATAAAAGCATCGGCCTTTACGCCTATACCATTGCCTCCACCCCCACCTTCTGGGTGGGCATGGTCCTGCTCACCGTTTTTTCCATCCAATTGGGCTGGACCCCGGTCTGCTGCGCCTGGCCCGTAGGTCTGAGCCCGGATCAGGCCACCCTTGGACAGCGGGTGCATCATCTGGTGCTGCCCGCCTTTACCCTGTCCCTCATCGGCATCGCCCAGATCACCCTTCACACCCGTGAGAAAACCATAGAGGCCATGAACAGTGATTATGCCGCCTTTGCCAGGGCCCAGGGAGAAAAGGACCTGGGCATCGCCTTCCGGCATGCCTTGAGAAACGTGCTGCTTCCGGCCGTCACCCTCCAGTTCGCCTCCATCGGAGAACTCTTTGGCGGGGCCGTCCTTGCGGAACAGGTCTTTTCCTATCCGGGCCTTGGAAAAACCACGGTGGAAGCCGGGTACCGGGGGGATGTGCCCCTGCTCCTGGGTATTGTTATTTTCAGCACCCTCTTTGTCTTTGCCGGTAATACCATGGCCGATCTGATCTACCAGGCCGTGGACCCGAGGATCCGGAAAACAGGAGGTCTGATATGAACGTTCACGCCCTTTTGTCCATGGACCGGAGATCCCGGACCATCGCCGTCATCCTGGGCTGTCTTGCCCTCTTTGCCTGCGTGTTCACCGGCGCCTGGCTCTACGGGGACCGGGGCGAGGTCACGGCCCTGACCCTGAGGAAACTTCCGCCCAGCCTTCAATACCCCTTCGGCACCGACTGGCTGGGGCGGGATATGTTGGCCAGGACTCTGAAAGGCCTGAGAATCAGTCTCAGGGTCGGGCTCACGGCGGCCGGCTGTTCTGCCGGCATTGCTCTTTTGCTGGGCCTTTGCGCCGCCACCCTGGGCCGGGCCGTGGATGCCGTCATCACCTGGCTGGTGGATATCGCCATGGCAACCCCCCACCTGGTGCTGCTCATCCTCATTTCCTTTGCCTGCGGGGGCGGTGAAAAAGGGGTCATCATCGCTGTGGCCGCCTCCCACTGGCCGTCCCTGACGCGGGTGATCCGGGCCGAAGTCCTTCAACTCAGGTCTTCGGAATACATCCAATTGTCCGGCCAACTGGGAAAAGGCCCCCTGTATATTGCACGGCATCATATGCTGCCCCATGTTTTGCCGCAGTTCATGGTGGGCCTGCTCCTGCTTTTTCCCCATGCCATTCTGCATGCGGCTGCCCTCACCTTCCTGGGTTTTGGCATGAGCCCGCATACACCGGCCATCGGGGCTCTTCTGGCCGAATCCATGCGCTACCTGTCCATGGGATTATGGTGGTTGGCCGTGGCACCGGGCCTGGCCCTGGTTATCACCGTTAAAGCCTTTGACATCCTGGGCGGCAATGTCCGGGCCCTCCTGGACCCGAAAACCTGCCGGGAATAAAATAGGAGTATGATTATGCTGGATATCAAAAATCTTTCCATCTGTTTTTCCAGTTATGCCTTGGGGCTGAAAAAACGCACCATCCAGGCCATCCGCAGCCTGGACCTGTCCGTCTCTAAAAAAGAGGTGTTGGCCGTGGTGGGCCAGTCCGGCGCCGGAAAAAGCCTTCTGGCCCACGCCCTGCTGGGAATCCTCCCCAGGAATGCAAGCCTGTCCGGAGACCTCACCTTTAAGGGGAAAAAGCTGACCCCCAAGGACATGGCCCTATTGCGGGGCCGGCAAATCGCCCTCATCCCCCAATCCATGACCTATTTAAATCCCTTGCTCAAGGTGGGAGTACAGATCGCCCGGGCCGCCGAACTGAGCGGGGTCAGCCCCAAAGCCTCCTGGAAAGCCACCCTTGAGACCCTCCGGCGCTACCGCCTGGAAGAAAAAATCGCCCGGCGCTTTCCCTTCCAGCTTTCCGGGGGCATGGCCCGGCGCATTCTGACGGCCACGGCCACCATCGGCAAAGCCGACCTGATCCTGGCCGATGAGCCCACCAACGGCCTGGATCAGGCCACCGCCGGGGAAACCCTGGGTCATCTGCGCGGGCTGGCCGATGCGGGCAAGGCTGTGCTCCTGATCACCCATGATATCGAGGCCGCGCTTTCCATTGCCGATCGGGTAACGGTTTTCTGCGGCGGCGTCACTGTGGAAGAAGCGCGGGCAAGCGATTTCAACGGGTCCGGCAAGCTCCGGCACCCCTATTCCAGGGCCCTGTGGGATGCCCTGCCCGGCAGGGGGTTTGTGGAGTCCCTGCCGAAAAGGACAGCTTATTCCGCCATGGACGGCTGCCCCTTCATCTGCTTTTGTGAAAAATCCACCCGCCGCTGTGAAGCGTCTCTGCCGGGCATCAAAAACCTGAACCAGGGCTGTGTGAGGTGTCATCATGCTTGAAGCAAACCAAATCGCCTTTCGTTATGCAACTGATGGCCCATGGCTGTTCCAGGGGCTGGACATCAACATCAAACCGGGTGAGATCGTGGGTCTGCCGGGCACTAGCGGCAAGGGGAAATCCACTCTGGCCAAAACCCTGGCAGGGTATATGAAGCCTCACCAGGGCAGTATCCGGATGGACGGACAGCCTTTGCAGCAAAAGGCATTCAACCCGGTCCAGCTTTTATTCCAGCACCCGGAACTGGCCGTCAACCCGCGATGGAAAATCAAAAAACTCCTGGCCGAGGCGGCAGTCCCTTCTTCTGATCTGCTAAGGGAATTGTCCATTGATGAATCCTGGATGGAGCGCTATCCCCATGAGCTTTCCGGGGGCGAGCTGCAACGGGTCTGCCTGGCCCGGGCACTCAACCCCAAAACCCGGTACCTGCTCTGCGACGAGATGACCTCCATGCTGGACGCCCTGACCCAGGCCATTATCTGGAAAGCCGTCCTCAACATTGCAAAAAAGAGAAGCCTGGGGCTCCTGGTTATCAGCCATGACAGCGCATTGATATCCAGCCTCTGTCGGCGGACCCTGGACTATTTTATTCAACCGGGCTGAAAAACTTGCCATCCCATGGAAGGGGAGATATGATACATCCCTGACAACGCCGGGGCCAACCCCCAGAGTGATATTGAACAAGGAATGTTACCGTGATCCGGATAGAACATCTGAACAAAACCTATAAAACCGTCCAGGCCCTGAAGGATGTGAACCTGGAGGTGAAGCAGGGGGAACTCTTTGCCTTTCTCGGCCCCAATGGTGCGGGCAAGACAACGACCATACGGATATTGACGGGGTTGACCAGGCTCAGCTCTGGAACAGTCAGCCTCAACGGGTTTGATGTGGGCAACCGCTCCGTTGAAAGCCGCAGGCAGTGCGGGCTGGTGCCCCAGTCCATCAACCTGGACCGGGAATTGTCCGTGTTTGAAAACCTGACCATCCATGGTAAGCTCTTCAGGATGGACAGGCAGGAAAGGAATAAGAGGATAGACGAGCTCCTGGACTATGTGGAAATGGGGGACCGGAAAGAAACCCTGGTCAAAAATCTGTCCGGCGGGCTCAAGCGGCGGCTCATGATTGCCAGGGCCCTTCTGCATTCGCCGTCCATCCTGTTCCTGGATGAACCCACCGTGGGCCTGGATGCCGCCATCCGGAGAAAAATCTGGGCCCTGATCCGGAAAATCCAGCAGCACGGCACCACTATTTTCCTGACCACCCATTATATCGAAGAGGCCGAATTCCTTGCCGACCGGGTGGCCTTCCTGGACAAGGGCTCCATCGTGGTGGTGGATACACCGGAAAATCTCATGAACCAAATGGGTACCTGGGCTCTGGACCGGCTCAAGGAAGACGATATGGAAACCCTTTATTTTAACGACCGGAAAGAAGCCAATGATTATATTGCCGCCCACAAGGACAGCTTTACCCTGCGGCGGGTCAATCTGGAAGATGCTTTCCTTGCCCTGACAGGAAAAAAAGTAAAATGATATACGGTGCATCCGCAGTTTATTACAGGGAATTGTTGATCCTGAGACGCCGCCTGACCCGGCTCATCCCTTCCTGGTGTGTGTCTCCCCTGCTCTATCTCATCGCCTTCGGTTTTGCCATGGGAAAGCATGTGACCCTGGACGGCCATACCTATATGGAATTCCTCCTGCCGGGCCTCATTGCCATGACCAGCATGACCCAGGCCTTTGCCATTTCCAGCGAAATCAATATTGCAAGGTTTTACTGGAATATCTTTGAAGAGATCCAGGCTGCACCGGTTTCGGATATTTCCTATGTGGCCGGCGAAGTCCTGGCCGGCATGACCCGGGCCCTTCTGGCCATCCTGGTGGTGCTGGTCCTGGGGCTTTTGTTCGGGGTGGTACTGTCCCTGAATCCCTGGTTCTGGCTGGCCATCCTTTTAAACAGCTTTTTGTTCGCCTCCCTGGCTGTGGGCCTTGCCATGCTGGTCAAATCCCACGCCGACCAGAGCCTGATGACCAGCTTTGTGATTACGCCCATGGCCTTTCTGGGCGGCACCTTTTTTCCCCTGGAAAGCTTTCCGGAATGGGCCCAAAAGATCATTTATTTTCTGCCCCTGACCCATGCGGCCACGGCCATAAGGGCCGCAGCCTTCGGCAACAGGCCGTCCTTTGTTTCCCTCATGATCCTGGCTGTGATCGGCATCCTGTTCTTCTGTATTTCCGTGTGGTGCGTTCGAAAAGCAAAAGACTGATACCTTGATCCATTATGACGGATCCAGTATGAAGATGCAGGATTTCTGTTGACACCGTAAAGGATATTGATGTAGTTAGCAAAACAAAGAATATCATCTGAAGATGATGCTGTATCCCGATACAAAACCGGTGCTGAAAAATTAAACCGGCACCGACAGTGAATAAAGCCAAGAAGGTTATCCCGTTTAAAAAAACGGGGCAAAGACTTCTTGGCTTTTTTATTTTACGACAAGATAACGGTCCGGAAAAAGACCGGCATGGAAGGATTTGGATGGAACGTCCTGATCCGGATCAAAAAATTAAAGGAGAGATTAACATGAAAAAATCCGTTATGTATTCATGGGCCTGGGCCGCCCTTTTTGCAATGGTTTACTGCTCAACTGCCTTTGCCCTTGGTTTTCCGGAAACGGTTTCCGGGGCCATGAAAACCCTGGCTGTTTCAAAGGGAGATCCCGGACTGCTGCTGATGACCAATGCCCCCTATGTCCGCATGGACGGCCAAATCGCCCTACCCTATCTGGACCAGGCCCAGGAACTGACCGGGTGCAGGGTGGGAAAAGGCAACCTGCTGTTTTTCCAGCGGCCCCAGGCCCACCCCCTCCGCCTGATGCTTTTCAAAAAGACCGGCGGAGACGCCGTCATCATCAGCAGAACGGATGGGGCCTGGCTGAGTGAGACCCTCAATCTGAGCGAGGCGGCCATTTCCGCCCCCTCCTTCTGGGAGACCGTTCCCCGGGAAGCCAAGGCCGGGGCCGACATTTCCACCCTGGCCGCCATCGCCAATGTCTGGGCCAAGGGCGGACCCTATGATTTTCTGAAAAGCGCCGAATTTCACAACCACATCTGCCCCGGCCTGACATCGGGATATATGATGGCCCATTATATTCTCCATCATTATCCTTTGAAGGAGGGAGAGCGGTATACGGTGGTGGCCTCTCCGGTCTGGTGTAAGGAGGATGCCCTCCAGGTGATCCTGGATTGCACGGCCGGGAAAAAAGGGATCGTGGTCAGCCCCCTGTCCAAGGAACAAACGGACAGGATCTCCGTGGCCAATCCCGCCGGTTTCCTCCTGATCTGGAACGACCGGGATAAAATCGGAAAAGGCGTGGCCCTGAGTTTTGATTTTGGCCGGCTCAATGCCTTGTCACCCGCCGGCGCACCCAAGGCTGCCTCTGTGTTGGCAGCTCTGAAATATCTGGATCAGCCGGATCAATTTGTTTCCGTATCCGGTGAATTTGATCTCAATGAAAAACGCTATCAGGATATGATCCAGGCAGGCGGCAATCCCTATGAAATTACTGGTCTGCTGAAAAACGAATCGAAATGATCCAAAGGAGGATTTTCAAATGAAAGACCAGGCGATCAAAAAAACCGCATCAACGGAAGATACAGACTTCCCGGCAATGGAAGCCCTCACCCTGACGCCCGTAGGGGTCATCTGCAGTGAAATCAAGGAGCCAATGTTAAGGGCTGATGAGAACGGGCTGTCCCTGGAGGCGCATCAGGAAAAAATTGAACACCACCGCGACAAAGTCAAGGCCATGGTCAGTGACATCATCATAGACCCGGCCCTGTCCGGTATTCTGGACGGCATTGAAGGGTTCTCCCATATCCTGGTCCTGTACTGGCCCCATCTTGTGCCCCAAGAGCGCCGCAACCTTCAAAAGGTCCACCCCATGGGCCGGAAAGACATCCCCAAGCAGGGGATCTTCGCCACATGCAGCCCGGCCCGGCCCAACCCAGTGCTGGTCACGGCCGTAGAACTGGTTGAACGGAAAAAAAATATATTAAAGGTCCGGGGGCTTGAAGCGGTTGACGGCAGCCCTGTCCTGGACATCAAACCTTACAATCCGGGATATTACCGGGTGGAAGATCCCATCCTTCCGGAGTGGATGAAAAAACTCCAGGAAGAAGCATAATCAAATGCTATGCAGAAGGCTATCCACGCTGCGAAGGCATGGGATACACCGCAGAACAGTCCCTGGTTCAGGAACAGAATGGTCCCAGAGGGCCCTTTCGGACCCTCTGGGAAAGGCGGGTTATCTTATTTTCCGGCCATCATGGCCGCCACATCCGCTTCCGGAGTGGTAATGGGTTTGATGTCGAATTTTTCAACCAGGGCAGCGGCTACGCCCGGTGACAAAAAGCCCGGAAGGGTGGGGCCGAGCCGGATGCCTTTAAAGCCGAGGGCCAGAAGGGAGAGCAGCACCAGAACGGTTTTCTGCTCATACCAGGCAATATCAAAGGAAATGGGGAGATCGTTGATATCCTCCAGACCAAAGGCCTTCTGAAGCTCCATGGCAATAACGGCCAGGGAATAGGAATCATTGCACTGGCCGGCATCAAGAACCCTGGGTATTCCGCCGATATCTCCGAGATCCAGCTTGATGTATTTGTATTTTGCACACCCGGCCGTCAGGATAACCGCATCTTTAGGCAGAGCCTTGGCCACTTCGGTATAATAATCCCGTGTTTTATGACGGCCGTCACACCCGGCCATGACGATAAATCGTTTGATGGCGCCGGATTTCACGGCGGCGATGATTTTATCGGCCAGGGCAAGTACCTGGTTGCGGCCAAACCCGCCGGTAATGAACCCGGTCTCGATTTCCTCGGGTGGTGAACAGGTTTTGGCCATTTTGACCAGGGGTGAAAAATCTTTTTTGCCTCCTTCGGGCCGGTCCGCGATATGGGGAATGCCGTCAAATCCCACGGCGCCCGTGGTGAAAAGCTTGTCCACATATTCCGGTTTGGGCGGCACAAGACAATTGGAGGTAAAGAGCACAGGGCCGTTGAATCGGGCCATGTCTTCTTTCTGGAGCCACCAGGCGCTGCCGTAATTGCCGAAGAGATGGGAGTATTGTTTCAGCTTCGGATAATAATGGGCCGGCAGCATTTCGCTGTGGGTATAGATATCAATGCCCTGATCCTTTGTCTGTTCCAGAAGTTCTTCCAGATCCACAAGGTCATGGCCGGTGACCAGGATACCGGGATTTTTTCCGACCCCGATGTTCACTTTGGTCATGACCGGGCTGCCATAGCCTTTGGTATTGGCTTCATCCAGCAGAGCCATGGCTTTTACCCCCATCTGCCCGGTTTTAATGACCAGATTAAAAAGCTCCTCCTGGGACATGTTCTCATCCACCAGGGCGTCCAGGGCTTCCATGAGAAATTCAAAGACCTCTTTGCAGGACCGGGTAATCTGCCAGGCGTGTTCGGAATAGGCAGACATGCCCTTCAGCCCGTAAAGAATAGTGGATTTCAAGGATCGCTCGTCTTCGTTTTTGATTTCCAGCCATCCTCCGGTACCGCCGGCGGCCTTGGCCAGAAGAGCGACGTCATCCTTGGGCACCCAGTTCGCGCACTCCGGGACCGGGGATGAAAAATCCTTATGATGTTTCTTTTTATAGGCCGCTAAAAATTCCGTTTTCACCCGGTCCCTTAATTCTATTCCTTTTTTGATGCCTTGAATGAAATCATTCCGGTCAAAATTAGCGTTGGTAATGGTTGAAAAAAGTCCCTTGGCGATGAAAAAACCGGCTTTGTCGTCATAGAGACCGAATTCCTTTGCCCTATGGCCCCATACGGAGATGCCCTTAAGCACCCAGATAAAAAGATCCTGGAGATCTGCCGTTTCAGCGGATTTCCCGCACATCCCCTGCTTCATGGAGCAACCTGTGTTTTTCATG
>CAZAHK010000116.1:0-12311 GCA_964484555.1 uncultured Desulfobacula sp. | reverse complement strand
TATTTTTATTCGGTGGACCGGCAACGGATAAAAATGATTAAAATCAAGCGGTCCGTCTTTGTCTGCACCCTTGATTATGTTGAATCCATTGAAAAGGCAAAAGCCTTTATTTCCCATATTTCAAAGGAGAACAAGACCGCAACCCATAATTGCTGGGCCTATATTCTGGGTGAAAAAGGGGATGTGTTTCACAGCTCTGATGCCGGAGAGCCCTCGGGAACAGCAGGGAAACCCATGCTCAATATATTGAAAAATCATCACATGACCCAAACTGCGGCCGTTGTGACCCGGTATTTCGGAGGGGTCAGGCTGGGCGTCAGGGGATTGATGGATGCCTATGCGGAAAGTGTAAAACAAACCATTGACATGGCGGAACTTAAAAAACTGACCCAAACCATCTGCCTGGAGATACAATTGCCCTACGGGGTCAACGATACCGTCATCAATCTGTTGAAACCCATGCAGGCCAGGATCTTAAACACCGTCTATACAGACAGGATCGTACATCACATCGAGATCGAAACGAATCGATATGCTCAGGTGGAAAATCTTCTTTTGGAGTTTCAATCCCAGGGAAAATTAAATTTTCAGGTATTGCCCCGGCAAGGAAATTAGAGGTTGGTCATGACCATTTCAGATCTTTTTTTGCAGCCTTTATCCCATTGGGTGTTGATTTCCATTATTCTGGTCCGGGTCAGGGTCCGGCTCAGGGTTAAATGGGCATACCTTCCGTTGATTCTTGTTCCTGCCAGGATTTTACCGGCGACATCAAGGATGGGTTTGGAAGGACTGGCTTGTTCCAGCCGTTTTAAGGTTAATTTGTCCTGATCCGCTATTTTGATGGCCTTTTCACAGGCCAGGATATCGTGATTTGCCTTTTTTAAACGGGATTCCAGAAGGGCCTTATCATTCTTTAAGCCATGAATTTTAACGTCTGCCGTGCCAAGACTCTTTTGGAGCAACTCCATCTTATCCTCAATAATATCCAGGTCGGCTTGTATTTTATTTTTTTCAAGAATCCTGGTTTCCAGAAAATTTCGTCTTTTTTCAATAAGTGAATCCATATCCTGCAGCTTTTTCTCAAGATAACCGGATATCCCCACCGTAATGGTTGAGGGCCCTGATTTTTCAGAACCGATACTGTAAATCTTTGCGCCCCCCTTTGCCTTGATGGAAGAAGAGTATACGCGTCCCCGGTTCATTTCAAAGGTGCCTTCAAGAAGAACTTCCGTATCCACAATTTCCTTTACAATGATCATGTCCCCCATGCAGGCGGCTTTAGATCTGTGCATGAACCCGGTCTTAATATTTCCTTTGGCTTCAATAACGGACTCGGTTACCCCGTTCTGGATGAAAACATCCCCCTGGGCTTTGACAATGCCGCCATCCACAGCCTTGGCAACGACGTTAATGGCCTCAACCCTGAACCCGTTTTTTATGGATCCGGTGATATAGACGTTTTTATCAAATATGACATGGCCTGTGGTAAAATCCACATCCCCTTCAATATAATAGGCGTCATTTACGGAAAATTCTCCACTGGGGCTCACCCTGGGATTGCCGTTCACATCCGCCATAACCTTTAAGCCGTCTTTGGAGACGCGAACCCCTTTGCCCAGGACAAAGGTGACATCCATGGCGTCTGCCTTGGGAATGGCCTCACCATAGATGCTGACCCCATCCTTTCCTTCCTTGGGCGGAATTTTTTCAGCGAGGACATCCCCTGCCGACACAAACGGAATCTCCCCCCTTTCTTTGAAATCAATGGTTCCGTCCTCGGAAAACCGGCCCGGTTTAAGATAATCCCGGTCAAACAGATAAACCACCCCGGCATCTGTTCCATCAATGGGTTCAAGCCCTTCGGCCACTTTTAAAAATATGGTTTTGTATTTTTCGTCTCGAATGAACGCCTCAAGGCTCTGATCATCAACGATACCGTAAATGATTCCGTTTTGTTCCAAAAAGAATTTTAAATCTTCAAGACACATTGAATCATCAAAATCCTTTGTTTTCGTGATAAAGGCCTTTAACGCGTCATTTTGAATCAGGAGCATCATCCCGTCTTCCCGGATTTCCCGCATGCGGCTTTTATCAAAGGCCGAAGGGGTGTCCAGGAATTCCTCTTCACAAACGGCGGTTGATGTTTCATCTGCAGTTGGGGGTTCATTCACCGGCGTGTTTTTACGGAAGGTGTTTTCCAGTTTTTGTTTTTGCAGGACGAGATCGCATTGCCTTTTAGAGAGCATGCCTGCATCTATCAGAAGATCTCCCAGCCTGATATTCCTGCCTTGTTCTGTAAGCTTTTTCTGCTCCTCCAGGGCCAGGTCCAGATTGCTTTGGGTCAGAAATTCAAAACTGATGCATAATGATCCGAATCGTGAATCTTCCTGGGCTCCGGCAAAGCTGACACAGGTCTTTTTCAGGTCCACGGCATTGGCTTGGCTGATATAGTTTTTGACCTGCATGAGTTTCAGAATATCGACGGCAGGATTGTCTTGGTGCTGTTTCAGATCGTAGAGAAGCTTCTGGTGATCCTCTTTGCTCAGATAATTGAGGAATAACGCTATTTTCAGGATCAATGCATTACGGCTGCTTAACCCATTATTCTGTCTGGAAGAATCGGTTTTTTTTTCCAAAGCCATTTTCAGCATTTCCCCTTTGTATTTCTTATTGTCCGGAAGGATGAAACTGTCAAGAAAAACTGGATTTTAAGGGTCCTGGCCGGAATAAAAAGGTATTGACAATGGTTTTTTTAAGTATTATTAAATTTTAATTAAAAATACTTAAAAAGGCAAGCGTATGAAAACAAAACTGGGTGCGCTCCTCAGGGCCATTAGAAACTCAAGAGATATTACCATTAAGGATGTTGTGGCAAAAGCAGGCATCAGCTCCAGTCTTTTGTCCCAGATCGAGCGGAACCGGATTTCTCCCTCCCTTGATACCCTGCTTCAGATCCTGGAAGTATATGGGGTGTCGCCGGATAAATTTTTTAAGGATTATGAAACCAGTTCAAAGGTGGAGATCATCAAAAGGGATGAGCGAAAGACCTATCAGCGAAAAGGCTTTAAATATGAAACCCTGTGCGGAGAAAGCCAGGCCAAAGGCAACCATTCCTTTAACGCCTTTTTCCTGGAACTGGCGCCGGGCCAGGCCAGAGGCGATGAAAATGACGGACATTTGGGCCGGGAACTGGGAATTGTCATCGAGGGTTCTGCAAAGCTGGTGTATGGTGAGGAAACCCATGACATCCAAAAAGGAGATTCCGTGTCTTTTTTTTCACAGATCCCCCATGTGATCCAGAATTCATCGGATCAGGTTTTTAAGGCTTATTGGATTGTGACACCGGCCGACGGGGAAGATTATTTCGGAGCAAAAACATCATAGATCAGGAGATATCATGGGAAAAACCATAGCGGAAAAAATTTTTGAAACCCATCTTGTGGATGAGCCCTTTGGCGATGTGAGTGTATTGCGGCTCGACAGGGTATTCTGTCATGAAATCACCACCCCGACGGCCATTGAAGACCTGGTGGCCCGGGGAAAAGACCGGGTTTTTGACCCGGATAAAATAAAAGTCGTCATTGACCATGTTTCGCCAGCCAAGGACTCCAAAACAGCCCTCCAGGGGAAAATCCTCCGGGATTGGGCAAGACGCCACAATATCCAGGATTTTTTTGATATCGGCCGCAATGGGGTCTGTCATGCCTTGTTTCCTGAAAAGGGATTTGTGCGGCCCGGATTCACCATTATCATGGGAGATTCCCATACCTGCACCCATGGGGCCTTTGGCGCCTTTGCCGCCGGTGTGGGAACAACGGATCTGGAAGTGGGTATTTTAAAGGGGGTCTGCGCTTTTAAGCCTCCCCAAACCTATAGGATTGAAATCATCGGAGCATTGAGAAAAGGTGTTTTTACCAAAGATATAATCCTTCAAATCATCCGGGAATTGACCGTAAACGGAGCAACCAACCGGGTCATTGAATTCAGGGGGAAGATTGTGGATGAGATGAGCATGGATCAGCGGATGACCCTTTGCAATATGGCGGTGGAGGCCGGCGCCACCTGCGGGATCTGCCTTCCGGACAGGACAACGGTGGATTATCTGTGGGAATTTATCAAGGATGAATACTCCGGCAAAGAGGAGGCATTAAAGGCCTTTGCAGCCTTCGGATCCGATGCGGATGCAGACTATGCAGAGACAAAGACCATTGATGTGAGCGATCTTGAACCCCTGGTGACCTACGGGTATAAGCCGGACAATGTCAAACCCGTATCTGAAATGACGGGGACACGGATCGACCAGGTCTATATCGGTTCCTGCACCAATGGACGGCTCGAGGATTTGAGGATTGCGGCAAAGGTGCTGGAAGGCCATACCATCAGCCCCCATGTGCGGGGGATTGTTTCTCCGGCAACTCCTAAAATATACAGCGAAGCCATGGAAGAAGGCATCCTGAAAATTTTTATGGATGCGGGATTCTGCGTGACCAATCCTACCTGCGGAGCCTGTCTCGGCATGAGCAATGGGGTATTGGCGGCCGGAGAGGTCGCTGCATCCACCACCAACCGGAATTTTAATGGCCGCATGGGCAAGGGCGGGATGGTCCACCTCATGAGCCCTGCAACCGCTGCCGCCAGCGCCATAAAAGGTGAAATTTCAAATTCCCCCCTTTTTATCGAGAATTGAGGAATCAGAATATGAAAGAATTTAAAGGCAATGTATTGTTCCTGGACCGGTCGGATATTAACACGGATGAAATCATTCCGGCCCGGTACCTGACCGAAATTGAAAAAACCGCATTAAAACCCCATCTGCTGGAGGATTTGAAGCTTGACGGATTTGATCCGAAAAAGGACATTGAATCGGCTTCCATGATTGTCACAAGGGAGAATTTCGGTTGCGGCTCTTCCCGGGAGCATGCCCCCTGGGCGCTGGAAGTCAACGGCATCCATGCCGTGGTGGCCGTAAACTTTGCAAGAATTTTCCGGCAGAATATGTTCAATTGCGGGATGCCGGCCATTGAATTGCCCGAGGACGAGATCAATACTATTTTTAAAAGCTTTTCCAAGGATCAGACCCGAATGACGGTCAATATTGAAAAACGTGAAATAACCCTTCAATCACAGCATCAGACTTTGAAAACAAGTTTCCGGGTATCGGAATTTGACCGGGCCCTGATTCAAACCGGGGGCTGGGTCGAATATGCAGACCGGCATTATTAAACGGATCCTCAGCTTCTGCCGCCGCTCCATTTCAGCCGGGTTTTCAATACTTTAAAATAGGACTGGTCTTCAAAGGAAATCATCCGGATATCATTCCGGCTTTTCTTGATAAAGATCCGGTCACCGGAATCCATTTCAAAGCCCTCCTGGCCGTCCAGGGTCAGGACCATATTTTCAGGGCTGCCTTCCAGGCGGATTTCGATCAGGGCGGAATCCGGAATAATGAGGGGCCTGTTGGTCAGGGTAAAGGGGCAGATGGGCGTCAGGATAATGGAAGGAACCGAGGGGTGGACAACGGGTCCCCCGGCGGCCAGGGAATAGGCGGTTGAACCGGTGGGGGTGGCGACAATCAAGCCGTCGGCCCTGTAGGTGGTCAGATAGACGGCGTCGATATACACAGCGCAGGAGGCCAGCCTTGACAGGGCCGACTTGTTAATAACCGCATCGTTCAGCACATCCACATCAATGATCTGGTGGTTGTTCCGCACCACCTTGATATCCAGGCGCGACCTTGTCTGGATCAGATATTTTCCTTCCAGGAGCAGATCAAGGGCCTTGAAAAGATTGTCTTCGGTTGTTTCGGAAAGAAATCCCACTTCACCGAATTTGACGCCCATGAGGGGGATGCTGCGGTGCTCGATGAAGCGGGCGGCGCTTAAAAAGGTCCCGTCCCCGCCAAGAACAAGGAGGCACAGCAGGTCTTCGGGAAGGTCGGAACTCAGAGAATGCCGGACATCAATGACCACGCATTGGCTTCCCAGTCTTTTTTCAAGCTCTTTGGCCTTATGTTCAGCCCGATCGTCATTTTTAACAACCAGCCCTATCCTTTTCGTCATCATGGCCTCTTTTTTCTCCATTCCGTCACCTGTGAAATGATCTTTCCGATTTGCTCACCCCTGTCAGGGAAAGGGCTTAATGGGCTTCGGCCCAGTTTTGTCCGCTGCCGAAATTCACTTTTAAAGGGACTTTCAGGGGATGGACATGCTCCATGATGTCTTTGGCAAGATCCATCAATCTGTCCTTTTCTTCAAAGGGGCACTCAAAAATGATTTCATCGTGAACTGATAACAGCATTTTTGAAGCCATCTGATTTTTCTGAAGGGCCTCATCCAGTTTGATCATGGCCAGCTTGATGAGATCTGCGGCGCTGCCCTGGATGGGGGTATTGATGGCAGCCCGTTCGGCAAATCCCCGGACATTGGCATTGGAGGAATTGATATCGTCCAGTCGCCGTTTTCGCCCGAAAAGGGTGGATGTCTCACAGGTTTTCCGGGTATTTTCAATGGTGGTGTCAATGAATTTCTTCACACCTGAATAGCGCTTGAAATAGTTGTCGATATAGGCTGTGGCCATTTTCCGGCTGATATTCAGATCGTTGGCCAGCCTGAATCCGCTCATTCCGTAGACAATCCCGAAATTAATGGCCTTGGCCTGGCTTCTCAGGTCATCGGTAATAAATTCCGGCAGAACCTGGAAAACCTCCCGGGCCGTCCGGGTATGGATATCTTCCCCGTTTTTAAAGGCCTCCATGAGGATTTCATCTTCGGCGCAATGGGCCAGGATCCGGAGTTCAATCTGGGAATAATCCGCGGACATCAGGATATGTCCTTCTTTGGGAATAAAGGCCTGCCTGATTTTTTTGCCCTCCTCCTTCCGGATGGGAATATTCTGGAGGTTGGGGTTGGAGCTGCTCAGCCTGCCGGTGGCTGCGATGGTCTGGTTAAAGGAGGTATGTATCCTCCCGGTGTCCTTGTGAACCAGTTCCTGCAATGCGTCTGCATAGGTGGATTTGAGTTTGTCCAGGGTCCTGTACCGCAGGAGCTTATCAGGCAGTTCATGGGTGGGGGCAAGTTTGGTCAGAACCTCCACGTCCGTGGAATAGCCGGTTTTCATCTTGGTTTTTTTGCCCGTGGCCAGCTTCAGCTTTTCAAAGAGGATGGCGCCCAGTTGCTGGGAGGAATTGATATTGAATTCTTCACCGGCAAGGATATAGATTTCTTGTTCCAGTTTTTTCAGTTCCCGGTCAAAGGTTTCGGAAAGATGTTTCAGGGCCTGGCCATCCACCCGGATCCCTTCCATTTCCATCTTGGCCAGGACCTGGATCAGGGGTGTTTCAATGGTATCCATCAGATCTGAAAGCCCGCCGGCCTGAATGCTTTTTTTAAGCGCCTGATAGGCCATAAAGGTGAGATCCGCATCCTCACCGGCATAATTCACCGCTTCCGGAATGGGGACATCCTGGAACCCGATCTGATTTTTGCCTTTGCCGGTCACCTCTTCATAGGAAATGGTTTTATGGCCGAAAAGGGTCATGGCGATATTGTCAAGGCTGTGTCCCCGGGTGGACGGATTTAAAAGATAGGATGCGATCATGGTATCAAAGGAAATCCCCCGGAGGGTGATGCCGAACCGGGAGAGGACGATATAATCGTATTTGATATTCTGTCCGACCTTTTTAACCTCCGGGTTTTCAAGGACGGGTTTGAAAATCCGGAGAATATCTTCTTTTGCCGGTTGCTCCACCTCACCGGGCGAGGTGTGGCCCACGGGGATATAAAAGCCCTGGTTCTCCATATAGGAAAAGGAAATGCCGACAAGCCGGGCTTCTGTGGGATTTTTGGACGTTGTTTCCGTATCCAGGGCAAAAATGCCTTTGTTCTCAAGGACATGGGCCAGTTTTTCAAGCTCCCTCAGGTTGGTGATGAGCTTATAGATTTTTTCAGACGGGTCCGGCTTTTTTGCAAATTCATTCATCAGGGTATTGAATTCAAGCTCCTGGAAGAGGGCAAAGGCCTCCTGGGTGTTATAGGGAATGAGCTTAAAATCTTCCATGGTTCCGGTCACCGGAACAAACCGGTCAATGGTGGCCAGCTTGCGGCTTAAAAAAACAAGATCCCGGCTTTGGGAAAGGTTTTCATGGAGCTTCTTTTTTTTCTTAAGGCCGTCGAGATTCTGATACAGGTTTTCAATGGAGCCGAATGTTGCAATGAGTTCCGTTGCGGTTTTCGGTCCGACGCCGGTCACACCGGGAATATTGTCCGAAGTATCACCGGCAAGTCCAAGGACATCGATGAACTGTTTTGGATCTATTCCCATTTCCGTCTTGATCCGCCCCACATCCTGAACGGTGTCTTTCATGGGATCCCACAGGGTGCATTTGTCCGTTACCAGTTGGATAAAATCTTTGTCTCCCGTCACCATGATCACATCAAAGCCCTCTTCCTCGGCAAGCCTTGCATAGGTCCCGGCAAGATCGTCGGCTTCATAGCCCTGTTTTTCCATGATGGGAATATTCAGGGCCCGGATCAGGCGCTTGATATCCGGGATCTGAGCCGACAGTTCTTCGGGCATGGGCGGCCGGTTGGCCTTGTATTGATCATACAGCTTGTGCCTGAAGGTCGGGCCTTTGACATCAAAAAGGACCACGGCATAGTCCGGGGTGTTTTCCTTAAACAGCTTTAACAGGATTCGTGCAAACCCAAAGGTGGCATTGGTGGGCCGGCCCTTTGAGGTGGAAAGGTTCCGGATGGCGTGAAAGGCCCTGTAAAGGAAGGCGCTGCCGTCAATGAGGAATATTTTTTTGGGGAGTGTCATGCTTAACCTTTCATGGATAGTGGCTTTTTTATGTCAAAAGCATATATACTATCTTTTTTATTAAAGGAGAAGTATATTTGTAGAATGGATCAGGACGTTGAAAAGAGAAAAGAAAGCCGGAGAAAAAAGAGATCAAAAGACTGCCATTGCTGCGGAGGGGTGTTCATATTCTGCTGGAATTGCCGGTGCGGATTCTCCATCTGCCAGACCTGCATGTATGAAAACCAATGGGGGATGACCTGCAACGGGATTACCTGGGAATGCCCGGATTGCGGCGGCCAAAACGGATACGGCAACCAATAGGGTTTTCTTCCATTCCCCCGGGGTTTGAATACAAAAATCAATCCATAAACCTGTGAAGGGAGGAGGACATGGGAAAAAAAATCAAGGTGGGAACCCTGATATCGGGTGGGGGCACAAATCTTCAGGCCATTATTGATGCGGCCCACAGCGGCAGGATCAGCGCGGATATCGTTTTTACAGGGTCGGACACATCCGGTGTCAAGGGGCTTGAGCGGGCCCAAAAGGCCGGGATTGATACCTTTGTGGTGGATTATTCAAAAATCATCCGGTCCTGTAAAAAAGGGATAGAAGATATGGATCTGCCGGAAGATTTCGATTTTGAGGAGATTAAAGCGAAGCAAAGACTTTTTAAAACCGGGATACCTGAAAATCAGGTGAGATTTTTTCTAAAAAGCCGGGCCATGGCCGAAAAAAGGCTTCTGGACCATATCCGTGAATATGAGATGGACCTTCTGGTCCTTGCCGGATTCATGAGGGTTCTGACACCCTATTTCATTGACCGGATCAATTCCGTACCGGGACGGCACAGGATCATGAATATCCATCCGGCCCTTCTTCCTTCGTTTCCGGGTACGGACGGGTATGGCGATACCTTTCGCTATGGCTGTAAAATCGGCGGCTGTACCGTCCATTTTGTCGATTACGGCGAAGATACCGGCCCCATCATCGGCCAGAAGGCTTTTGAGATTGAGGATACGGATACCCTTGAGGATGTGAAACGAAAAGGCCTTGAAAAGGAGTGGGAACTCTATCCCCAATGTATCCGGAAATTTGCCGATTCTGTTTTGCCGAAAGATTAGTGTAAATGAGTGATAGATCCAATAAAACCTGCCCCATCAGCGGACTTCCGGTTATTTCAAGACCGGACTGGGTGTATACAGGCAAAAAAGACGGCTTTAAGGTCGAGGTTTCTCTCATCGGCGGAAGTATTCTTCATATCAAAGCCCGGGGCTATGTGAATATTGATGACCAGATCAACAGCATCCGGCTCCAGGACCAGGTTGCCGGAACCGTCATCGGCGAAAATTCACCCTTTATTCAGATCCAGGACTGGGAAAATTTTAAAGGGGCTTCCAACGATGCTCGCCAGTATTATATCAATTATTTGAAAAACAATGACAAGGTCAGGGGCGTCATCTTCTGTCATCCCTCCTTTATGTTCAAAATGAGTATCAAACTGGGGAAACGCTTGAACATGGTGCCGTTTCCCATTTATATCGCCGATGATTATGCCGGGGCTATCAAAACAGCCCAAAAATTGATGGAAAAAATGAAAGGTCCTGATCCATCGGAACAGCTTGAAAAAAGAGATTTTCCCCTGCAATGGGTTTCTGATGAACCGGATTTGGAGCCGTCGGTGCAAAGGATTTCCAGAGAGGATTGGAAATTTCAGCGGGCCAGGAAATCTTATCTCCGGAAAACTTCCGAAATTCAAAAACGCTACCCCTCCTCCTTATCCGTCATATACGGGATGAACCGTTTCATGGCCTTGATGATGAATATCAGCAAAGCCTTTCTCTCTTTTCGGGTTGTTGCTGCCGGTGATATCCACGAGGCCCTGGACATCATTGAACGGGAAAAGCGTGGAGGAGTAACAAATACGGATGGAAGAAGGGAAGGCGGCCCGGATAAGCGGTTTGATATCCGGATGGAAAAATTCAAGACCCAGTTGCTGAATTATATGGGAACCCTGGACTGGGACCAGAAAGGCATCGGGGATCAGAACATTGATGACGGCCACCCGTTTAAAGAGGTCTTTGAGGCCTTGTCCATCATCAAGGCTGATCTTGATTCCGTGTTTGAGGAAAGGGATGGGGCCGAAAAAAAACTCCGCCAGAGCGAGGAAAGATATCGCAATATCCTTGAAAATATGGATGACGGATACTATGAGGTGGACCTGGAAGGGAACCTTCTTTTTTTTAATGAGACCCTTTCAAAATTGCTGGGATATTCCCATGAAGAATTTTCTTCAATGAATTACAGCCGGCTCATTGATGAAAAAGCCGCAAAAAATGTGTCGGAAATATTTAGAAAAGTCTATGAGACCGGTGTTCCAAAGCGGGATCTCGGATATGAGCTGATCAACAAAGAGGGCCGGAAATTGTATGGGGAAATCTCCATTTCCCTTCGGTATGACAGTGACGGAAAAATCTGCGGATTCAGGGGAGTTGTCCGGGACAGGACCGAAAAAAAGGCCCTTGAGGATGAATTGATCCGTCACCGGGACGGTCTTGAAAAAATGATTGTTCTTAGAACCCGGGAACTTGAAGAAGAGACCCTCCAGAAAAATTATGCAAAAAAGGTGAATACCTCTATTTTTAATATCTCCACTGCCGTCAACACCGCTCAAAGCCTTGATGAATTATACCCCCTGATCCACCATTATCTCAATGAGATTGTGGAAATGCCCAATTTTTATATCGGGATCTATGACCGGGACAAGGATTCCGTCATCGTTCCCTATAACAAAGATCAATATGATGAGCATCTTTTGGAAATTCCACAGATTTCGGCCCGGGCGTCCTTGTCCAGTGAAGTTGTTCTCAACCAAAAGCCCCTGTTCTTGAAAAAGCAGGACCTTGTGGACCGGCTGAAAAATAAACAAATCATGGGCCATTTGCCTGAAAGCTGGCTGGGCGTTCCATTGGTCAGCCGGGAGAGGACCATCGGGCTTCTGTGCACGCAAAGCTATACGGATCAGGACCATTTCAGCAGCAAGGACCTTGAAGTCCTCATCTCGGTTTCGAACCAGATTGCCCTTGCCATTGAAAGACGAGAAGCCCTGGATGAGCTTCATGAACGGGAGGAAAAATACAGAAGGCTCGTTGAAACCACCTCGGCAGGCTACTGGCAGGCGGATGAGAATGATATCACCGTTGAAGTCAACCAAGCCTTCTGCGACATGGTCGGGTATGAAGCCCATGAGATTGTCGGAAAAATTGCCTCTGCTTTTTTTGAGGAACAGTCTGTAAAAGACTATGAAAAACTCATGGCCCGGAGTATCAAAACGCCGGACAGAAGCTATGAGGCAACCTTTGTCAAAAAGAACGGGGAATTGCTGTATTCCAAGATTGATGCAACCACCCTCTTTGATGAAGAGGGGGCCTTCAAAGGGTCCTTTGCCTTTATTACCGATATTTCAGACCGGATCAGATCCCAGGAGGAATTGCACAGGGCCAAGGAAAAGGCGG
>CAZAHK010000115.1:0-12425 GCA_964484555.1 uncultured Desulfobacula sp. | reverse complement strand
GGCTACTCAGTTCATTGGAGCGATAAGACCGATATCAGTGAATATGAACTCTGGAAGAATGGCAAATCCATATAACATCTCTGATCGTTCCCCGTTGCAACAGATCAATATAGTTTCCCCACCTTATCTTCGACAGCCCTGACAATGCTGCCGCCCAGAAGAAGTTCCTTGACCGCGGCAATGTCTTTGGACAGTATCCGGTCCTCCTTCATATACCCCACCTTGCTCCGGATGACCTCATAGGCGGCAAGGGTCCCGTCCCCGGCCTTGAGATTGGTGAAAAGGTCCATGGCCTGGGCTGCGCATAAGAGTTCAATGGCAATGACGTCTTCCACATTGGCCACAATTTCCCGGCATTTGCGGGCCGCAATGGAGCCCATGGACACATGGTCCTCCTTGTTGGCCGAGGTGGGGATGGAATCCACCGAGGCCGGATGGGCCAGGACCTTGTTTTCGGAAACCAGGGAAGCGGCCGCATACTGGGCGATCATAAACCCTGAATTGAGGCCGCCGTCTTCCACCAGAAAGGCCGGAAGCCCGGAAAGCTGGGGGTTCACCAGCCTTTCGATTCTCCGCTCCGAAATATTGGCCAGCTCGGCAATGGCGATGCCCAGGAAATCGCAGGCCAGGGCCAGGGGCTGGCCGTGGAAATTCCCGCCGGACAGGAATTCTTCCGACTCCGGAAAGATCAGGGGGTTTTCCGTGGATGAATTCATTTCCACCCGGATCACATTGTCCACATAGCCAAAGGCGTCCCAGGAAGCCCCATGGACCTGGGGAGAGCACCTCAGGGTATAGGCGTCCTGGACCCGGGAGCAGTCCTTGTGGGAGGAAATGATTCCCGAATTGGCCGTAATCCTCAGCATATTGTCGGCGGCCAGGATCTGGCCCTTATGGGGCCTGGCCCGATGAATCCTCGGATCAAAGGCGGCCCTTGTCCCCATCAGGGTTTCAAGGCTCATGCCCGCGGCGATATCGGCATGTTTGCAAAGGTTCAGGGCATCATGAAGGGCCAGGCACCCCAGGGCGATCATGAGCTGGGTCCCGTTTATGAGGGCGATCCCCTCTCCCGCCTCAAGTTCCAGGGGCTTGATCTTCCTTTTCCGCAGGGCCTGGGCCCCCGTCATCCTTTTACCGTCCACCAGGGCTTCTCCCTCTCCGATGAGCACCAGGGAGAGATGGGCCATGGGCACCAGGTCCCCGCTGGCACCCACGGATCCCTTTTCCGGGACTAAGGGAACAATGCCCTCGTTTAAAAGCCGGGCCAGCTTTTCTATGGTTTCCAGCCTGAGTCCTGAATTGCCCCGGCAAAAATCATTGACCCGGAGGGCCATCATGGCCCTGACCACATCCTCATCCAGATTTTTCCCGATGCCGGCCGAATGGCTGAAAAGGATTTTTTTCTGGAGTTTCCTAGTATCTTCATAGGAAATCGTTACGCCGGACAGGGCTCCGAATCCGGTGGTGACCCCATAGATTCTTTCACCCTTCTTCACCCATTGGTCGATGAGTTGCCTTGCCTTATGGATCCTGGATACGGATTCTTCGGATATCCTGATCCCGGCCCCATGCCGGGCGATCCGGACCAGCTCCGCCAGCTCAAAGCCCTCCCCGTGCACTACGATTTCTTCCTTCATGGCCTTCACCTCCTTAACCGTCTTCCCTTGAATGTATAACCCCCAGCGACGGGATGATGCCGTCGGCCGCCGCCCTGAATTCACTTGACATCCCCCCTGTCCTTGTATAGACAGGTACTATCCAATCCACCTATAAAAGTCAATCCTGCCGGGAGGAGACCCATGACCCGAAAAGAAAAAATCTTAAAAGATCTTAAGATCGGGTGCGGCGTTGCCCGCCCGGTCAAGGCCCCCCGGGGCGGCGACCTTCACTGCAAGGGCTGGTACCAGGAAGCGGCCCTGCGCATGCTCTGCAACAACCTTGACCCGGACAACGGTGAAAACCCGGACCAGCTCATCGTTTACGGGGGCCTTGGCAAAGCGGCCCGGAACTGGGCCTGCTTTGACGCCATTGTCCTAAGCCTCCTGGATCTTGAAAACGATGAAACCCTATTGATTCAGTCGGGCAAGCCCGTGGGGATTCTCAGAACCCACGCGCATTCCCCCAGGGTTCTCATTGCCAATGCCAATATCGTTCCCAAATGGGCCGACTGGGAGCATTTCCATGAACTGGACAAAAAAGGGCTCATGATGTACGGCCAGATGACGGCGGGGTCATGGATCTATATCGGGACCCAGGGCATCCTCCAGGGCACCTATGAAACCTTTGCCGCCCTGGGGCGGAAGCATTACCAGGCCGACCTTGCCGGAAAAATCGTTGTCACGGCGGGTCTCGGCGGCATGGGCGGGGCCCAGCCCCTTTCCGTCACCATGGCCGGCGGGGTGGCCCTCTGTGTTGAAATCAATCCTTCACGCATCGCCAAGCGCCTTGAAAAACGATACCTGGACATGGAGGCAAAAGGCCTTGACGAGGCTATCCTGAAGGCAAAGGAAGCCGCCAAAAACAAGAAACCGCTTTCCATCGGGCTTTGCGCCAATATCTGTGACATCCTCCCGGCCATGATTCGAAAGGGCTTTATCCCGGATGTCATCACCGACCAGACCAGCGCCCATGACGAACTCAACGGCTATTTCCCCAAAGGACTGTCCTTTGAAGAGGCCTTAAGCCTTCGCAAAGCCGATCCCGAGACCTATAAGGACAGGGCCTTAACGTCCATGGCGGGCCATGTCCGGGCCATCCTTGAGATGAAGGACAAAGGGGCCATTGCCTTTGATTACGGGAACAACCTGAGAGCCCAGGCCATGAAACGGGGGGTGGACAATGCCATGGACTATCCCGGCTTTGTGCCGGCCTATATCCGGGACCTGTTCTGCCGTGGCGAAGGCCCTTTCCGGTGGGCCGCCCTTTCCGGCGACCCGGAAGACATCCGGGTGACGGACCGGGAACTGATGAAACTGTTTCCTGAAAAGACAAAGATGATCCGCTGGCTCAAGATGGCCGAGGAAAAAGTGGAACATATGGGCCTTCCGGCCCGGATCTGCTGGCTGGGGTACGGAGAAAGGGAAAAGGCCGGCAGGCTCTTTAACGACCTGGTCCGGGATAAACAGGTGAAGGCCCCCATCGTCATTGGGCGCGACCACCTGGACTGCGGGTCCGTGGCCTCCCCCTACCGGGAAACCGAAGCCATGAAAGACGGGTCCGATGCCGTGGCCGACTGGGCCCTGCTGAACTGCATGACCAGCGTGGCCTCCGGGGCGGCCTGGACATCCTTCCATGACGGCGGCGGGGTCGGCATCGGCTATGCCCTCCACGCCGGTCAGGTCACCCTGGCCGACGGTACGCCCGAGGCGGAGAAACGGGTGACAACGGTGCTGAGAAATGACCCGGCCACCGGTATCATCCGCCACGCCGATGCCGGTTATGACACCGCCATTCAGGTGGCCCAAGCCAGGGGGGTTAAGCTCCCCATGATCCATGGCCGGAAGGGCACAACATAGAAGCTGCTGAACAATTGGAACAGATCCGGAAAACAACCGAGATAAAGGCGAAGCCTGTGATGGAAAATCCACTGCCTGAAACCATAGATACCCTTTTCACCCGGTGCCGCCTGGCCGCCATGGCCGGAGGCCGCCTCTCCGTCATTGAAAACGGGGCACTGGCCGTTTCCGGAGAAAAAATCGCCTGGGTGGGGAAAGAAAAAGACCTGCCCCAGGACTTCGGTACCCGGTGCAACACCATGGTGGATTGCCGGAATCGCTGGATCATGCCGGGGTTTGTGGACTGCCACACCCATCTGGTCTGGGCCGGATCAAGGTCCCATGAATTTGAAATGCGGGTCCGGGGCATCGGCTATGAAGACATCGCAAAACAGGGGGGCGGCATTCTCTCAACGGTCAGGGCCACCCGGGCCGCATCACGGGAAGACCTCCTGGACCTCGCCTCAAAACGGGTGAAAACCCTGGCCAGTAAAGGAGTCACCACCCTTGAAATCAAATCCGGGTATGGGCTCGATCTTGAGACGGAACTGAAACTCCTGGATGTCGTAGGAGACCTGCAAAAGGCCTTTCCCCTGAACATCGAACCCACCTTTCTGGGGGCACATGCCCTGCCCTCGGAATTCCAGGGCAATCCGGACGGTTATACGGACCTGATCCTAGGGACCCTGCTGCCCAAGGTCAAAGCCCAGGGGATTGCCACGTCCGTGGACGTGTTCTGCGAACGCATGGCCTTTTCCCTTGAAGATACCCGAAAGATATTTGAGGCGGCAACGGCCCTCGGGTTCAGGGTCAAACTCCATGCCGAGCAGTTCTCCGATTCCAATGGCGCCGCCCTTGCCGCCTCATTCAATGCCCTGTCCTGTGACCACCTGGAATACCTGTCCCCCGGCGGCGCCGGAGAAATGGCCCGGCACAAGGTAACAGCCGTCCTTCTGCCCGGCGCCTTTTATTATTTAAAAGAAAAACAAAGACCCCCGGTTCAGACCTTCAGGGACCTGAAGATTCCCATGGCCCTGGCCACGGATCTGAATCCCGGGTCCAGCCCGGTTTTTTCCATGGCCCTGATTCTCAACATGGCCTGCCTCCTCTTCGGCCTCACCTGCGAAGAAGCCTTGCTGGGCGCCACCCTCAACGGGGCCAAGGCCCTGGGCCTTGACCGGGCCAAGGGCAGTCTTGAACCGGGGAAGGATGCCGATCTGGTAATCTGGGACATTGAACAACCATCGGATCTCTGCTGTTTTACCGGACATGACCCGGTGGCCCGGGTCATGATAAAAGGCCGGTTCATAGATCTTGACACTTAAGGGGGTATCGAACCGAATATCCATGGCTGGTAACCCCCCGCCTCCGAAACAATCAAGGGCATCCTGGAAAAAAAATATAAAATGAATTTGATTTTATATTTGATTTTATTTTTAATTACATTTATAGTAAACGGCATGAAATGAATTTGAAAAGCGCCGGGACCCGGATGAATATAAAAACGGTCTCCGGGAAGAACAGAATATGGATGGTAAATTATGAATGACACAATGGAAGTCCAAAGCGCCTTAGCTCCGGGCAGTTATTTTTTCACGGGCAATGAAGCCGCCGCAGAAGGCGCAATCGCCGCTGGCTGCCGCTATTATGCAGGCTATCCCATCACGCCTTCCAGCGAAATCATGGAGCGCATGTCCCAGCGGCTCAAAGAGGTGGATGGGGTGTTCATGCAGATGGAAGATGAAATTGCCTCCATCTGTTCGGTGGTCGGCGCTTCCTGGGCCGGGTCCAAGGCCATGACCGCCACATCGGGACCGGGTTTCAGCCTGATGCAGGAAGCCCTCGGATACGGGGTGTTCACGGAAACCCCTCTGGTGCTGGTGGATATTCAACGGGCCGGTCCCTGCACGGGCCAGGCCACAAAGGTCGGCAGCGGGGACCTCATGCAGGCCAAATGGGGATCCCACGGGGATTACCAGATCATTGCGCTTTCTCCCTGGTCGGTTCAGGAAATGTATGACCAGACCATTGATGCCTTTAACCTGGCCGAACAATACCGGGTGCCGGTCTTTGTCATGGCGGATGAAGCAGTGGGCCATTTGCGGGAAAGAATGGACATCAGCCCCCTTGTGCAGATCAAAAACCGGTATAAAAAAAGCGGGGCTGCTCCCTTCGGAACCGAAGAAAAAGACGGGGTGCCTCCCATGCCCTCCTTTGGCGAAGGCGAGAGCATCACGGTCACCGGCTCCACCCATAATGAATTCGGGGTCCGCAAAACCGATGACCCGGCGGTTCATGAAAGGCTGGTGGGACGTATCAACAACAAAATCTTGAATCACCGGGATAATATCATCCAGAGCGAGTCCTATTCCCTGGATGATGCCGAGGTCATCGTGGTGGCCTATGGGTTTACGGCCCGGAGTGCTTTTTTCGCTGTGGACCAACTGCGCAAATCGGGAAAAAAAGCAGGGCTGCTGCGGCTCAAAACCATCTGGCCCTTTGCCGACGGCCTGATCACCAGTATCGGCAAGCTCGGGAAAAAACTTTTTGTTCCGGAAATGAACAGCGGGCAGGTATACGGAGAGATCCGGAAATATGCCGATTGTGAGGTCATTCCCTATCACCAGACCAACGGCAGGATCATTCACCCCAAAGACATCATCGCGCATATAGAGAGGATAATATAATGGCAAGGGATCTGGATGCCTATTTACGGCAGGAAGTAAAATCAACGCCCTTTTGTCCCGGATGCGGGCACGGGATTTTGATGAACATCATTTTGCGGGCCATTGCCGATATGGAACTGGACATGAAAAACATCCTGTTTGTCTCCGGCATCGGGTGTGCGGCCTGGATTCCCAGCCCCCATTTTAACGGGGATACCCTGCATACCCTTCACGGCCGGGCCATTGCCTTTGCCACCGGCGCCAAGGCCGCCAACCCCAAGCTTAAAGTCATCGTCATCAGCGGGGACGGGGACCTGACCTCCATCGGCGGCAACCACCTGATTCATGCGGCCCGCCGCAATACCAACATCACCGTCATCTGCGCCAACAATATGATTTACGGCATGACCGGCGGCCAGGTGGCCTCCACCTCCCCCCTGGGCACCATCACCGCCACCACCAGCGAAGGCAACCCCTACCGGCCCTTTGACCTCTGCCGCCTGGTCCTGGGCGCCGGGGCCGAATATGCGGCCCGCTTCAGCGTGACCCAGCCCCTGGTCCTCATGGCCGCCATTAAAAAGGCCCTGGGCATGGAGGCCTTTACCTTCATTGAGGCCCTTTCCCCCTGCCCGACCCAGTTCGGCCGCCGCAACAAGGCCGATTCATCGGTGCAGATGCTCAAGGCCCTGATGCAGGACTGCATCACCCGGGATCAGGCAAAAGGCATGGACAAGGACCTTTTAAAGACCAAAATCATCACAGGAGAGTTTAACCATGAGTAACGTCAAACAAGTCCGTTTGATAGGATTCGGCGGCCAGGGTGTGGTGCTGGCCGGAACGATTTTAGCCCATTCCGCCATCAAGGACGGCCGCTGGGTGGCCGGTTCAAGCGCCTACGGCGCCCAGGCCAGGGGCGGAACGGCCCGGTACGACGTGATTGTGGCCGAGGATCCCATCAAATTTCCGCATATGATCACCACGGACATCCTCATCGCCTTTTCCCAGAAAGCCTATGAAGAATCCCTGGGCCAGTTGTCAAAGAAAAATGCCTTGATCATCTATGACGATCTCCTGGTCAAACCCGAAACCCTTCCGGGCGTGGCCCAGACCGGCGTACCGGCCACGGACAGGGCCATCAAGGATCTGAACAATAAACAGGCCGCCAATATGGTCATGCTGGCCGCGGCAGCCGCCCTGACGGGACTCACCAGCCAGTCCTCCCTGGTCAAGGCGTTGGAAGAAAACAGCGCCCCGCGGTTTCTGGAAATCAATCGAAAAGCCCTGGCGCTGGGACAAGAGATCGGGCTTAACATTAAAAAAATATAAATTGGAAAGAGTAAACCCATGGCCGTAGAAGGAAGAACACATAAACCGGTTGTCGATGTTGAACGTTGCAGCTTTTGTGCTGCATGTATGGACGCCTGCCCTGCCGAACTCATGCCTGAAATGCGTCAGGAAATAGACAGCATGCGCGGCAAAATTTATACAGATCAGGACGGACAGGTTCATTTCAAGGAGGAAGGCGCCCTTCCCTTGCCCAAATGCCAGAACGCCTGCCCGATTTCGCAGGATGTCCGGGGCTATATCCGGCTCATTGCAAGAAAACAATACAAAGAGGCCCTGGAGCTGATCCGGTCTGCCAACGCCCTGCCCTCCATCTGCGGCTTTGTCTGCCACCATCCCTGCGAATCTGCCTGTGTCCGGGGAAATCTGGATGAAGCCCTGTCCATCCGGTCCCTGAAACGCTTTGCCGCAGAGGTTGCGTCTCCGTCCCTGTTGCCGGCCAAACCGGTTTCATCCCTGAATAAAAAGGTGAGCATCATCGGTTCAGGACCGGCCGGGCTTGCGGCCGCCTATGAACTGGCCAAGATGGGATATGCGGTGGAAGTCATCGAATCCTATCACCGGCCCGGCGGACTTCTGGCCTGGGGCATTCCCGCATTCCGGCTGCCCCGGGAAATCCTGCAAAGGGATATTTATTTTATAAAGCAGACCGGGGTTGAGATCCGGACCGGGATCCAATTCGGCAAGGATATCACCCTGGCGGACCTTGAAAAAGCCGGGACCGATGCGGTCATCATCGCCACGGGCACCCAGACGGGGCTGACCCTGGAACTTGAAAACGAGGATGACTATGAGGGCTACCGGGAATGCCTTCAATTTTTGCGCAGCATTTCAGACGGCATGACACTCGAACCGGGAAGGCAGGTCATTGTGGTGGGCGGAGGCAATGCAGCCATGGATTCAGCCCGCTCCGCCCTGAAACAAGGGGCTGCCAAGGTCACCCTCATCTATCGGCGGGGACCCCTGGAAATGCCGGCGGACAAAGAAGAGGTCAAGGCGGCCCTGGATGAGGGTGTAGAGATCCAGTATTTTACCATGCCCCTGAAATTTATCACCCAGGACCACCGCATCACGGGCCTGACCTGCGCCAAGACCGAATTAAAGGCCGGGGACGGCCAAAGTCGGCCAAGGCCCGTTCAGATTGAAGGGTCGGAATTTTCAATGCCCGCGGATATGGTCATTTCCGCCGTGGGCCAGAAAGCCGATCATGACATGGTAAACACCGGCCTCAACGGAAAAAAACTGGAAGCCGACACCGGCACCCTGGCCACCAATCTGCCCAAGGTGTTTGTGGCCGGTGATTTTGCCCAGGGGTCTTCCACGGTGGTAGAAGCCATGGCCAATGGAAAAAAATCGGCCGTGAAGGTTCATGAATATTTATCCCGGCTCGGGTAAAACATAGATAAGGTTACGATTATGACGGAAACAAAACAGATTATTCCCAAAGAATGCAAATTTGAAGAATCCCGGCGCATCTCCCCTGACCCTGAAACGGGCTTGGCCGAACTTGAAGCCGTGAAAGAGGCCCGGCGGTGTCTGGGCAACCATTTCTGCCAGAGCTGCGATCTTTGCCGCATCACCTGCCCGGAACTCTGCATCACCCGGAACCCGGCCAGCGGCCGCATTGAAATCGATCTTGAATTCTGCAAAGGATGCGGCATTTGCGCTTTTATATGCCCGAGAAAGGCCATCCGGATGGAAAGAGAGGAATAAAAATCTATTTCTCCAGCACCACCTTGACATCCAGGGCCATCCAGTCGCCCTCGCTGAACACAATGGGGTTGAGATCCAACTGGCTGAGGCGGTCCCCCAAGTCATGGGCAAGCTGTGACACCCGGGAAACGGTCATGGCCAGTTTCTGTTTGTCCAGCATCATTCCCCGGAAATTGTCAAATACCGGGGCCAGAACCAGTTCATCGATCATGTCCACGGCGTCCGTTACGGAACAGGGGGCCAGTCTGAAGGCCGTGTCCTTGTAAATTTCCGTCAGGACCCCGCCGGCGCCCACCATGACGGCATGGCCCAGAACCGGGTCCCGGATGATCCCGATAATGAATTCAGGCCCCATAAAGCCTGCCTGGTGTTCAACCAGGATGTTCTCACGAGGAAAACGCTGCTGCAGGATCTCAAACTGACGGGCAATGGACTCCCGGTCATTGTTTAAAATGACCCCCTGCATCTCGGTTTTATGAAGGATATCCGATGAACAGACCTTTAACACATAGGGCGGGTTAATCTCCCGGATATCCAAAACATCCAAAGGTCCCTGGCGTTTGCCCCGGGGGGTTTTGATGGAATAGAGGGCCATGAGCTGCTTTGCGTCGAATTCATCGGGAGTCTTCTTCTCCCCGAGGGTATCCAGCCAGCGTTTCAGTTTTTCCTTCATTTCTCCTCCTGCAAAAGCCGTTTTTGAATGGCTGTTCTTTCCACAAGAACCCTTGCCGCCCGGACGGCCCGGCCCACGGAGGGATAGGCCGCCACCCCTGCATAATATAAATTCTTGATGCAATTGTCTGTGAAAGGCCCGTATTTGGTAAAGACAATGACGGGTTTGTCTGAGCTTTTGATTTTTCCGGCAATGATATCAATGAGGTTTTCACTGATACCGGGAGGGGCAAAAAAGGCAATGCAGATGATGAGATCCACGCCTTCATCCCGGATCAGGGCGTCAAGGCTTTCGGAGAACATTTTGTCCGTGGCGCTGGCCGTGATATCCACCGGATTTTCACAGGCGGTAAACGGGAAGGTGGCGGCCTTGATCCTTTTTTTGGTGGCCTCGGACAATTTGGCCATGGTAAGGGCGGCCCGGCTGTCTTTTTTCTCGATAAAATCCGTGCACATGACCCCATAGCCGCCAGCAGCGGTGAGAACGGCCACCCGGTTGCCCGGAGCGCCGGACAGCATGGACAGCACCTTGGTGGCGTCACAGAATTCCTCATCATCATAGACCCGTTGAATCCCGAACTGCTTTAAGGCCCCGCTGATCACATTGTCGGACCCGGCCAGCTTGCCGGTATGGGAACTTACGGCCGAGGCGGCGGTATGGGTCATTCCGGCCTTCAGCACCACAACGGGTTTGTGTTTTGCCGTGTCCCTGGCGGCCGAAAGGAATTCCCTGCCCTTTTCAATATTTTCCAGGTAAAACCCGAGGCAATTGGTTTTTTCATCCTGGGAAAAATAATACAGAAAATCCACCTCATCCAGATCGCATTTATTCCCCAGGCCCACAAAGGCCCTCATGCCATAGCCGGTATTGGAAGCATATCCCAGGGCTTCCACCCCCACGGACCCGCTCTGGACAATACAGGCCACCCGCCCGTTCCGGTCCAGGGCCTTGTCTCCATGTTCAACAAAGATGGTATCAATATTTTCATCGGGCAGGAAGATCCCCAGGGAATTGGGGCCCAGGATATTAATGGGATGGGCCTGGGCCAGTTGCCTTAACCGGTCTTCTAGGTCCCTTCCTTGGGCTCCCACTTCCCCGAATCCGCCGGCCACGATGATATAATTGGGTATCCCCCTTTCAATACACATCTCAACGGCTTCCACGGCCTTTTCCGCCGACAGGGTGATCACGGCAAGATCGATATCCTTGGGCAGGGACCGGATGTCCGGGCTGACCTTATATCCTTCAATGGCGGTTTCCTTTGGATTGACGGGAAAAAGCCGCCTCCGGGAATCCATCAAACGCCTGAAAACAATCCCTCCGACCTTTTCCTTTGACTTTGATGCGCCGATGACGGCAATTTTTTTCGGGTCCAAAAGTCTTTTTAATGATGCAATTTTATCCATAAATGATAGTATTCCTCCAGACAATTTGATTCCATTTTTAGTATTCAAAAGAGGGTTCGTCAAGCTAAACTATTGCACCCTCGTTTTCAAGGGCCGGTTCAAAAGGAGATCTGCCGTGAACATCATAAACAGCATGAGCCATGGAGATTATCATCTTCATTCTTCGACCCTGTCGGACGGATTGAATTCCATTGATGAAATCGTTATCCATGCCGGTCTGATGCATTACACCGAGATCGCCATCACCGATCATAACCGGGAATATATGGACCGGTACGGGTTCAGCGCCCGTACTCATTACAGCATCATCGCCTCGGGCCGGTGGAAAAATATCCATAATCCGGTCCGGGTGATCTTCGGGGTGGAAGCGGATCTGCTCAATGAAAAAGGGGATATCTGCCGGGATATCCAGGGAGTTGAACCGGAATTCATGGTATTGTCCAGCCATGAACGAATCTATCAGGGAAGCCCCGGCTCCTTGAAAACCGCCTATCTGAGCGCCATCGACCGATACGGCCCGGACATCACCCTCCTGGGCCATCTATGCGCCAAGCCGCTTTCTAATGAACTCAGCCCAAAGGACATCGAAGAGATTGTCACGGCGGCCAACAAGGCCGGCATTGCCCTGGAACTGAATTGCGCCAACCTGGCAAACGGCAAAACCAGCCTTCCCCATCTTGAAGCCCTGCTTTCCTGCTGTAAGGCCTTATACGTGAACAGTGACGCCCACACCCTCCATGAATTTCAAAGTGTGAGGCATCAGGGCTTTGCTTATCTCAAGGAAAACCATTATATCTGATGGGCCCCGGCCCTAAAAAGGAATGAACCATGCGGATTTATGCAGTCGCCGATATCCACGGGAAAACCGAAACAATTGAAAAAATTAAAAAAATCATGCAATCGGAATCCCCGGATCTGATGATCCTTGCAGGGGATGTGACCCAATATTTTTCTCCGTTGAAACCCTTGACTCAGTTGGAGGAATTCGGCATCCCGGTTTTTGCCGTCCGGGGAAATTCGGATTTCAAATCTGTTGAAGCCTTGATCAGACGGCGGGGGAAAATAACCCTTTTAGGCCGGGAGGCAACACCCTTTCAGGGCCAAAGCTTTCTCGGTCTCAACGGGACCC
>CAZAHK010000114.1:0-12558 GCA_964484555.1 uncultured Desulfobacula sp. | reverse complement strand
GGACCCCGGGGGGAAGGCATTGATTGTGTATTTTTTCATAATCCCCGGCCACCTGATCAAAAATATTCTGAGTCATAAGGATTCCTTTCCTGTTCAACGGGAAGCATCAGATTTTTGTCCCGGTGCCGGCTCCCTTCCGGATGTTTGCCGTCTGAAGGATATCCGCGCCGGTGACCATGGCGGAAATCAGCCCCATGATAATCACCGGCAGCAGTTGGATAAAATGATTGGCCAGGGTATAACCGGCAGCGGTCCCGGCGTCGACACCGAAGAGGGATAATCCGAATACGCCGCCGGCCTCCCATACCCCCCAGTAGCCGGGAGCGGAAGGCAGGGCAATGAAGAGACAGATGATCACCATGAGGGCAACGGATTCGGGATAGGACAATTCAACCCCGGGGCAGCCCTTGGCCATGACATAAAAAGACAGGGCGCTTCCTCCCCAGATGAGCAGGGTGAGGAGGAGGCACTGGATTGTTTTTCCGGGGTTTTTTAAAAGGGAAAACCCGGCGGCAAACAGGTTGATCAGATCCGTCAGGGGCTGCATGAGCTTTTCCCTTAGTCTTTGCTTTAAAGCTGTTGAGGCAAAAGGGAGGATTCCGGGAGCGGATAATATCAGTTTTTGAATCAGGGACCTGGTCAGGGGAAGCAGGATCAGAAGGATGCCCCCTATTAATACCAGGCAGAGACGGATCAGGCTTTTCCCTAATCCGGACAGCATGTCCGGGGTTAATTGGTATCCTCCAAAGGAAACCGTAAGCTCCGGCTCCAGGTCCAGGGTGGTTAAGACGGCAAAAGACAGGAGGATGAGAAAGCCCATGTCCAGCAGCCGCTCCACGGCAACCGTGGCAAGCCCCGTGGTAAAGGGCAGGTTTTCTTTTTTGGCCAGGATATAAGGTCTTGCCGCCTCGCCGACCCTTCCCGGCAGAATGCTGTTGAGCATAAACCCGATCATGAGAGGATGAAACGCCTGCCAAAAACCGAGTTTGATCCGGCTCTCCAGGATGATGCGCCAGCGAAGGGCCCGCAGCACGAAGCAGGGAACGACAAGTACCCCGGACAGGAGGACCCATCCATAATTGATTTGGGCCAGATAAGCGAACAGATCGGGGAACGGGACCCGGTGCAGGGCCAGGTATAAGGCAACGGCGGAAACCATGATGCCTGCCGTGAATGAAAAAGCCGTTTTTTTGGTCATGTTCCGATCCCCTCATTTTTTCCCATCCTATACCAGATTGTACCTGGTTTGGGAACAGGCTATTGACCCGGATACATGCAATTCTTATGATAGGGTCATGACGAATCTGAAAAAAAATAAATATCTGCTTTCTTTCTTGGTGTTTGTTGGTTTTGTTCTCGGTTGCAGCGCTACGGTGGAAGATCAGGGCTACCGGAATATAGATGCAGTCCAGGCGGCTGCGTTGATAAAACAGGGGCCGGTTCTGACCGCATCCAAGATTCTTATATCCAAGGGGTTTCATGACCTTTACCATATGAAGGGCGGTATAAAAGACTGGATCAAGCATGAATTGCCCGTTGAAAAATCGCCCTAACCTGTGTGTTCTTCACCGCAAGCTAAACCTCGTTTCGTATTCGCGGCAATACGTCGTACCCATATTTTTATTCTACAAAAATATTTCTTGATTATATCTATTCTATTTATTATAGTTATTTCATAAAATTTATTTTGCTTGACAAGATAAATTTTATGAAATAACTATAAAACCTAAAGTTAAACATCACCAAACAAGGAGGTGCCATGGAAGACACGTTGACTGTATTCACTGCCAGCAAATATTGCAATGTTTCGTCTAAAACCATCATCAACTGGGTTGAGGCCGGACACATCAAAGCATATCGCACCGTTGGCGGACATCGCAGAATCAAAAAATCCGATCTGGAGGAGTTTATGAAAACCCAGGGAATTCCCATTCCCCGGGAAAAAGACCAGGGCGCCCGGAAGAAGATCCTTGTCGTGGACGATGATATGATCATTGTGGAGTCCATTGTGCAGGCTCTGGAAGAAGACCAGTTTGATTATGAAGTGATTTCCGCCTCGGACGGATTTGAGGCCGGGCTCCAGGTGAATCATTTTAATCCGGATCTTCTGATCCTGGATATCATGATGCCGGATATCAAAGGCTATGAGGTCTGTAAGAAAATCAAATCCAGTGAAACATCAAAACATACCAAAATCATTGTACTGTCCGCTTATCTGGATGATGAAAAATTTGCCAGAATGAAGGAAAACGGAGCCGATGTCTGTTTTTCAAAACCGTTACCGCTGCCCCAGCTCAAGGATGAAGTGGCTAAATTACTGGGATTAAAATAGGAAGGAGGCAGATCATGAATTTAAAGGAATCTTTGGAAAAAAAGAGATTTGTGGTGACATCCGAAGTCCAGGTTCCCCTCGGAGATGAAGAACCCGAGGCAATTGTTGAGAGTTTGAATAAAGTCAAAGGCCGTGTGGACGGCCTCTCGGTGGCTGAAATAGAGCTGGAAGGCGTGGTGGGAGACACCATCAAGACCTGCGGACTTCTGAAACAGAATAATCTGAATGCCATCTACCAGACCACAACAAGAGATAAAAACCGTTATCAGTTGCAAAAAGATTTAACCCTTGCCCATGAAACCGGTGTTGAAAATCTTCTCGTGTTTACCGAAGACTATCGGATTGCCGGGGACACCCTCCAGGAATCCATGTTTTTTCATGTGGATTCGGGGAAACTCGCCTCGGTCATGGATCATCTCAGACAGGGCGTGACCATTGAAGGGAAAGAACTGGATCAAAAGATTGATTTTGTACTGGGGTCAGGTGTGGAAACCCCCTGGGGAAAAAACATGCCCAAACGGGGCATGGAAGAAATGGAAGATATGATGAATGTGGGAACGGGGTTCTTTCTGACCACGCCGATTTTTGATGTGGACCAGTTTGCACGGTTCATGAAACAGGTGGAGCCCTTTAAAGTCCCGGTCATTGCCGAAGTCATGATCCTGAGAACCGCAGGCATGGGCAAGTTTCTTAACCGGCATTTCAAATCCGGACTGGTTCCCGAGTGGGTGATTCAAAAACTGATGCAATCACCGAATAAGGCTAAGGCCAGCATGGAACTGTTTGCCGATACGGTAAACAGCCTGAAAGATATCTGCCAGGGGGTTCATATCATTACCATCGGCGGGGTGGATAACCTGGTGCAGTATTTGAACGCAGCCAAATTAAGATAAGGGAGAGCTTACAATGGCAGAGGCGATTAAGATTGATGAACTGGATATCGAGTTTAAAGACGAGGTCCTGGGAAAGATACCCACTGCGAATTTTGATCTGTGTCTGACCTGTGGAACCTGTACCGGCGGATGTGCCGCTTCGGAACTCATGGGTATGGACCCGAGGAAACTGGTCCGGATGCTGACGCTTGGCATGGATGACGTGATCCTGAAAAGCAACTGGAAATGGGTATGCAGCATGTGCCAGCGGTGTGTGGCGGTCTGCCCCATGAAGATCAATATCCCGGCCCTGATATTTAACCTTCGGGCCGCTATTCCCAGGGAGAAACGGCCCAAGGGAATCCTGGGCTCCTGTGATCAGCATATCCGGACCGGCAGCGCCATGGGCGCCCAGAAAGAGGATTTCGAATTCACGGTTCTGGATGTGGCCGAAGAAATCCGGGAGGGTCATCCCGGTTTCGAAGACCTGGAAGTGTCCGTGGACCGGGTGGGAGCGGCCATGGTATTGAATCAGAATTCAAGGGAGCCGGTGACGGAGCCCGAGGAAATGGGTCCTCTCTGGAAGGTCCTTCACATGGTGGGGGCCGACTGGACCTATCCCTCGGTCATGTGGGCCGGAGAAAATTATTGCATGTTCATGGCCGATAACGAGGGCTGGAAATACATCATCGAGGAATTTGTCCACCATGTGGACAACAACCTCAAAAGTCCCCTGGTGGTCAATACCGAGTGAGGGCATTCTTACTATGCAATCCTGGAAGGGTTGCGAAAATTCAATATCCCCCACAAATTTCAACTGACCACCATCATTGAACTTTATGCCCAATGGATCAGGGAAGGCAAACTCAAGGTCAATGCCGACTGGAACAAGGACATAAAGGCCAAATTCACGGTCCAGGATCCCTGCAATATCGGGCGGAAAACCGGCGCCAACAAAATTGTGGATGACCTGCGGTTTGTGGTCAAGACCGTTGTGGGGGAAGAAAATTTCATCGATACCGTCCCCAACCGGGACAATAATTATTGCTGCGGCGGCGGCGGCGGTGCGTTGCAGGCAGGATTTCCCGAGGAAAGGCGGGCCTTCGGCAAGATCAAATTCAACCAGATCGCCGCCACCGGCGCCACCTATGTCATTGCCCCCTGCCATAACTGCCACGGCCAGATTGAAGACATCGGCCACCATTATGGCGGCAATTACCATGTGGTTCATCTGTGGACCATCATCTGCCTTGCCATGGGGGTGCTGGACGAATCTGAACGAACCTATCTCGGGCCGGATCTGGCTGAAGTGGGATTATAAATAAGGAGGAATTCAAATGGCCGAAAACGGTAGAGGGTCGGTGATGGTTGTCGGCGCCGGCATTGCAGGTATCCAGGCTTCGCTGGATCTGGCGGATTCCGGATACTATGTATACCTCGTAGATAAAAACACAGCCATTGGCGGAACAATGGCCCAACTGGATAAAACCTTTCCCACCAATGACTGCTCCATGTGCATCATCTCACCCAAGCTGGTGGAGGCGGGCAGGCACCTGAACATCAAGCTGTTAACGATGACTGAGATTGAATCATTGACAGGTGAGGAAGGCGATTTCACGGTAAAACTCAAGCAAAAACCCAGATTCATTGACCTTTCCAAATGCACGGCCTGCGGAGAATGCGCCAACGTCTGCCCCGTGGAACTGCCCAGCCGGTTTGATGAATCACTCAGGGACAGAAAAGCGGCCTTCAAGCTCTATCCCCAGGCCATGCCATCGGGTTTTGCCATTGAGAAAGAAGACAAGGCCCCCTGTCGTCTGACCTGTCCGGCCGGACTCAATGTCCAGGGCTATGTCCAGATGGTCAAGCAGGGAAAATATGAACAGGCCCTGGAGATCATCATGGAGCAACTGCCCCTGCCCGGGGTCCTGGGCAGGGTCTGTCCCCATGAATGCGAAAATGCCTGCCGGCGGTGTGAAGTGGATGAGCCCGTGGCCATCCGGGATCTGAAACGCCTGGCCGCCGACAGTTTTGATCCGAGAAAAGTCAAAATCGACTGTGCGGCAAAAATCGGTAAAAAAGTCGCCATTATCGGATCAGGCCCGGCCGGGCTTTCGGCCGGGTATCATCTGGCCAGAAAAGGCGTGGATGCGGTGATCTTTGAAGCCCTGCCCCAGGCCGGCGGCATGCTCCGGGTGGGCATCCCCGACCATCGCCTGCCCCGGGAAGTCCTGGACAAGGACATCGAGGTCATCACCAATCTCGGGGTTGAAATCAAACTCAATACCCGGCTCGGCAAAGATTTTACCGTGGACAGCCTCATGGCCGACGGATTTGATGCCGTATTCCTGGGCCTTGGCGCCCATAAGGGCATTTCCCTGGGCATCCCCGGCGAAGACCTGGACGGGGTTCGCCAGGGTGTGGATTTCCTAAGAGAGCTGAACCTCACCGGCAAAACCCGGGTGGGTAAAAAGGTCGGGATCATCGGCGGCGGCAACGTGGCCATTGACGTGGCCCGGGCAGCCCTGAGAATGGGCGCCGAAGAGGCCACCATCCTCTATCGCCGGACGAGAAAAGAAATGCCGGCCTGGGAAGAGGAAATTCATGCAGCCGAAGAAGAAGGAACCCGAATCGTTTATCTGGCCGCGCCCCAGAAGCTCATCGAAGAAAACGGACGGCTCAAAGCCGTCCGGGTGATCAAAATGGAGCTGGGTGAACCCGATGCCTCGGGCCGGAGACGTCCGGTTCCTGTGCCCGGCAGTGAATATGACATGGAGATCGACCAGCTCATCCCGGCCATCGGCCAGAGACCGGATCTGTCCGCCCTCGAGAATTTGACAGGTCTCAGGATCAGCAAATGGGACACCACCGAGGTGAATCCCGTGACCCTGGCCACGGACCGGGAAGGGGTCTTTGCCGGCGGCGATGTCCAGACCGGTCCCAGCGTTGCCATTGCAGCGGTGGCGGCAGGCATGGAAGCCGCCGAATCCATTTACCGGTATCTGAAAGGTCTTGATATGGAAGAGGGGAGGCAGCTTCCCCAGGTTAATAACCCCCAATACAGACCGGTTCCCGATGAGATGCAACAGGAAAAACGGGCGAAAATGCCCGAGCTGGCCGTAGAAAAACGATTCGGGAATTTTGACGAGGTGGAACTGGGCTATGGCGAAGAAGAAGGCAAGAAAGAAGCGGCCCGGTGCCTGAACTGCGGGTATTGTTCCGAATGCCTCCAATGCGTGGATGCCTGTCTTGCCCATGCCGTGGACCATTCCATGACCCTCATCGAGCATACACTGAACGTGGGCGCCGTTATTCTTTCCCCAGGCTTTACACCCTTTGAACCCAGCCAGATGACGCCCTATTGTTACGGCCACAGTCCCAATATCATGACCAGTCTGGAATTTGAAAGGGTCTTGTCGGCATCGGGCCCCTATGGCGGACACCTGGTCAGACCCTCCGATCACAGGGAGCCCAAAAAGATTGCCTGGCTCCAGTGTGTGGGGTCAAGGGATATCAATAAAGGGGACCATGCCTATTGTTCCGGCGTCTGCTGTATGTATGCCAATAAACAGGCCGTCATTGCAAAAGAACACAGCGAAAAGGATCTGGATACGGCCATTTTTTTCATGGACATGAGAACCCATGGAAAGGAATTTGACAGATATAATCTAAGGGCCCAGGATGACAGCGGGGTCCGTTTTATCCGGTCCAGGATTCATTCGGTTTTTCCCGAGCCCGGAGATACCTACCGACTGGTCTATTCCACGGAAGCCGGATCCATGGTGGAAGAGATTTTCGATATGGTGGTCCTGTCCATAGGGCTTGCGCCCAATAAGGACGCCCAGGCTCTGGCGGAAAAAATGGGGATTGAACTCAACTCCCACGGGTTTGCCAAAACCGAAAACCTGTCCCCGGTCAGCACCAGCAGAAAAGGGATCTATGTCTGCGGCACCTTCCAGGAACCCAAGGATATTCCTGCTTCAGTCATGGAAGCCTCTGCTGCGGCATCCAGCGCCACCATGGCCCTGGCAGCCGACCGGTGGAGCCGGACCAAAACCAAGGTGCTGCCGCCGGAAAACGATTTCACCGGCCTGAAACCCAGGATCGGGGTCTGGGTATGCAACTGCGGGATCAATATCGGCGGCATTGCCGATGTGCCTGCCGTCCGGGATTATGCAGCCACCCTTCCCTATGTGGTCCATGTGGAAGACAAATTGTTCACCTGTTCCCAGGATTCCCAGGATCATATGAAGCAGGTCATCAAGGAACACCAGCTCAACCGGGTCATTGTGGCGGCCTGTTCGCCCCGGACCCACGAACCCCTGTTCCAGGAAACCATCCGGGATGCCGGCCTGAACAAATATCTGTTTGAGATGGCCAATATCCGGGATCAGAATACCTGGGTTCACATGAAAGAGCCGGACAAAGCCACGGAAAAGGCCAAGGACCTGGTCCGCATGGCTGTGGCCAAGGCAGCCCTCATCGAACCCCTGCACCAGGTCAGCCTGGATATCAAGAAATCACTTCTGGTGGTGGGCGGCGGTGTGGCCGGCATGGAAGCGGCCCTTGGCGCAGCAGGCCAGGGCGTGGAGGTCCATCTGGTGGAAAAAGCAGGGGAACTGGGCGGCATCGCCCGGCACCTGAATACCACCTGGCAGGGTGAGAACATCAAGGATTATCTGGAGACCCTGGTGGCCGGAACCAAGGCCCATGAATCCATCCGCCTGTATCTGGATGCTGAAGTGGATTCGTTCACCGGGTCCATGGGAAATTTCATCACCACGGTCAAAGGCAGCAGTGGGAAGACCACCATCGAGCACGGGGCCGTGATTCTGGCCACGGGTGGGAACGAATATAAACCCCATGAATACCTGTACGGAGATCATCCCAATGTATTGAGCCACCTGGATATGGATGCGGCCCTCCGGGAAGGCGATCACCGGATAGACAAGGCAAAGGCCGTGGTTTTTATCCAGTGCGTCGGGTCGAGAAACAATGACCATCCCTATTGCAGCAAGGTCTGCTGCACCCACAGCCTCAAGAGCGCCATTGCCGTGAAAACCCTGGACAAGCGGAAACGGGTCTATGTGGTTTACCGGGATGTCCGGTCCTACGGCTTCAGGGAAGATCTTTACCAGAAGGCCAGGAGTCTCGGGGTCCTGTTTATTCGGTATGATCTGGAGAAAATGCCGGAAGTCAGGGTGGATGCCAACAAAGAACTGGAATTGACGGTCATTGACCATGTCCTCCAGATGCCGGTCACCATCCATCCGGATCTGGTGGTCCTGGCCTCGGCCATAGTTCCCGGAGACAACAAGACCCTGTTTGAAAAATTCAAAGTCCCCACCAACAGCGACGGATTCCTGGTGGAAGCCCATGCCAAGCTGCGGCCTGTGGATTTTGCGTCCGACGGCCTGTTTGTGGCAGGGCTGGCCCATTATCCCAAACCCCTTGAGGAGAGTATTGCCCAGGCCAGGGCCGCCGTTGCCCGGGCCATGACCATTCTTTCCAGGGAGTCCTTGATGGTGGGCGGCGTCGTGGCCGAGGTAACGCCTGAAAAATGCGCGGTCTGCCTCACCTGTGTCAGGACCTGTCCCTATCATATCCCCTATATCTGCGAGGATGGGTATGCAAAGATTGAACCCGCGGAATGTCACGGGTGCGGCGCCTGTGTAGCGGAATGTCCGGGCAAGGCAATACGGCTGAACCATTTTACGGATCAGCAGATTATGGCAAAAACCGATGCGCTGTTTCAAGAGGCATAATTCACTGACGTAAGTGTTGAATAACGGAGGATCATCATGACCCAAGAATTTGAACCCAGGATCATTGCATTCTGCTGCCAGTATTGAGCTTATGCAGCCGGGGACCTGGCAGGTTCCATGAGACTGTCCTATCCTGCAGACATCAAAATCATTCAGGTGCCGTGCACGGGAAGGGTGGATATTCTTCACCTTCTGAATGCTGTTGAAGACGGGGCGGACGGGGTATATGTGGCCGGATGCCTTGAAGGGGAATGCCATTATATTTCAGGCAATCTCAAGGCCAGAAAGAAGGTGGCCTATGTCAAAAAGACATTGACGGAGATCGGTATTGAGCCGGAACGGGTGGAGATGTTCAATCTGTCTTCGGCCCAGGGCGCAAGATTTGCCGAGATTGCAAGGGAAATGACGGACCGGATCAGAGCATTAGGGCCCAGCCCCATCAAGAAGAAAACCCATGCGGCGTGAAATATTGAACCAAACAATAACGGAAGGTGAATCATGATAGTAGCAGATCGAAAATCTCTCCAGGAAATATTGGCCATGGTGGCGGATAAAAAAAAGATTCTCATTTTGGGATGCAAGGGATGCGTGACCGTCTGCAATGTGGGCGGGTTAAAGGAAGTTGAGATCCTGGCCTCTTCCATGAAAATCGCCCGGAAAAAAGAGGGAAACGATATCGACATTGATATCCAGGTCCTGGAACGGCAGTGCGATACCGAATATGTGGCCGGCATCCGCGATGTTGTGGGAAACTATGAGGCCGCCGTTTCCCTTGCCTGCGGCGTCGGGCCTCAGTTCCTGTCGGAAATGTACAAGGACCAGACCTTTTATCCCGGCGTCAATACCACCTTTTTCGGCGGCGCCGTCCAGCACGGGATCTGGGAGGAGCGCTGCGCCGGGTGCGGGTCCTGCGCCATTCACAATTTCGGCGGACTCTGTCCCATTGCCCGGTGCGCCAAAAGCCTCATGAACGGGCCCTGCGGCGGATCATCCAAGGGCCTCTGCGAGGTCAGCAAGGACACGGTCTGTATCTGGGATGCCATTGTGAAAAAGAAAATGGAATCCGGCCGCCTGGAAGATCTCATCGGCGTCAAACCCATCAAGAGCTGGAAAACCGCCAGAGACGGCGGACCCAGACGGAGCATCAGGGAAGAACTGATTCAGGGAAATATTTAAAAGATAAAGGAGAGAACCCAAATGAGTGAGCTTAAATCAGGCAGTAATCTTGAAAAGGTTCTGAAGGCCGGACATTTCGCATTCACGGGAGAATGCGGGCCGCCCAAGGGCGCCAATGTCGAACATCTGAAAGAAAAACTCAGTCACCTGGTGGGCCAGGTGGATGCCGTCAATATGACCGATAACCAGACCGCCGTGGTCCGCATGTCCTCCTGGGCCGGATCGATTCTCATGATGGAACAGGGGCTGGAGCCCAATTTCCAGATGGTCTGCCGGGACAGGAACCGCCTGGCCATGATGAGCGATATCCTGGGCGCCTATGCCCTGGGGGTCCGGAACATGCTCTGCCTTTCCGGCGACCACCAGTCCTTCGGCAACAACCCCGACGCCAAAAACGTCCATGACATTGATTCCATGCAATTGATTTCCATGGTCAAAAAAATGCGGGACGAAGGCAAATTCCTCAACGACGAAGACATTGATGTGGCGCCCAAGATGTTTATCGGCGCGGCGGCCAATCCCTTTGCCGATCCCTATGAATACCGGCCCTACCGCCTGGCCAACAAGATAGCGGCCGGCGCGGATTTCATCCAGACCCAGTGCATCTTCAACATGGAAAAATTCCGGGATTTCATGAATAAGGTGGTGGACATGGGGCTTCATGAACGCTGCTATATCCTGGCCGGGGTCACGCCCATGAAAAATGCGGGCATGGCCAATTTCATGTCCAAATATGTGCCGGGCATGGATATTCCCGAATCCCTGATCAAACGGCTGAAAGGCGTGGACAAGAAAGACCAGGCCGAGGAAGGCATCCGGTTCGCCCTGGAACAGATCCAGGAATTCAAGGAAATGAAGGGCGTGGCCGGGGTTCACCTCATGGCCATTGAATGGGAGCACAAGGTTCCGGAAATCGCTGAAAGGGCCGGGGTCCTGCCCAGACCCAAGGTGTAACCGGCAGGTTTTATTGTCTTTAAGATGGCCTGATAATGAATCTTCTTATCAGGCCATTTTTATTCGTGTTTTCCCTGTTTTCATCGAAATTCTTTAGGCAATGATTGACTAAACAATGCCGGTGACGTATTTATATTAATAAGTAATACGTCAACATCTCAAGGAGGTGATCATGAATTCAAAACTGACACTGCGGATGGATGATAATTTAATCGAATCTGCAAAAGAACATTCCGCAAAAACAGGCAAATCGGTTTCGCGCATTGTTGCGGATTTGTTTGAAATGATAAAAAATGAAAAATCAAAGAATGAAATTATGCTTACTCCAGCGGTGAGGAGCCTCAAAGGCGCTCTTAAAGGAGGGTCAGGGGATGAAAAAGAATATCATCGCTATCTGGAAGAGAAATATTTATGAAAGTCTTGTTTGACACTAATGTGATCCTGGATGTCCTTTTAGACAGAAAGCCTTTTTCAGATACCGCTTCTTATTTATTTTCAAAGGTAGAGAATTCTGAAATTATTGGTTATATCTGTGCCACAACGGTTACCACCATTCATTATCTGGCTGTAAAAGCTGTTGGGCCCCATGCTGCCTCCGGTCATATCCGAACGCTTCTCTCTCTTTTTGTTATAGCGCCTGTAAGCCGTGTGGTGCTTGAGAATGCACTCTCATCCAGGTTCGGCGATTTCGAGGATGCAGTCATCCACGAAGCTGCCCGTCATGCAGGTGCCGACTATATTGTGACAAGAAATTTATCGGATTTTAAAGAATCAAAGCTACCGGTATTTGAACCTATTGAATTTATTAATAATATGGAATTATTAAGAACGGATTTAAAAAAGGGCATTTAATATGAAGCTTGCCTTGACGTGCGACACTAAAGCGTGACATATTATTGTCACGCTTTAGTGTCGCATAATGTTTTTGTGGAGATCAATTCTATGGCCCGTGTTGTGCCTGCCGATGAATTAAATTTGATTGAACAGGTGATTTCACAGCACCCAAAAGGGATCGGAATTTCCGAGCTTGAAAAAGCCCTGTCTCACCATCTACCCCAGCCCCTTCACCGCCGTACCTTGCAGCGCCGCTTAGAAATCCTTCTTGCAGAAAAGCGGATCACAACGGAAGGTGAAAGCGTCGCATTGGTGTACAAAAAAGGTTCCGGCAGGGCGGATTTTGATCTTTATGTCCCGGTTTCAAAGGATGGACTTATTCTCAGGGACCTTGTGCAACAACCGGTAATGCAGCGAAAACCTGTTGGGTATCACCGGTCGTTCTTAGAAGATTATGAACCCAATGTGAGTTTTTATTTATCCGCATCTTTACGCGGCCAGTTCCATGAGATGGGCCGTACACCGTTGCGGGAGCATCCTGCCGGCACCTATGCCCGGGAAATCCTGAACCGGCTGCTGATTGATCTATCCTGGGCCTCCTCCCGCCTGGAGGGAAATACTTACA
>CAZAHK010000113.1:0-12571 GCA_964484555.1 uncultured Desulfobacula sp. | reverse complement strand
GTTACTTAGAAGAAGGGCTTAGGTGAAATAAAATGGTATCATACTGCAATTTGGAAAGAAGGTATTTCTTCCCCGGGTAAAGCACTCGTTCTTTCATAGGAATCAGCCGCTTTTTTTAAAGGGCCGAAGGCCTTTTCCTCATTGGCGGCAGCCCTATCTTCGGCCTGAGACACGATTAATTCCGAGAGGGCTTTGGATACTTCGGACATTGCATTGGCAGCCACTTTAAGGTCCTGGGCCGATGGATCTGCAGGGGCGAGGGCGGCGCTTTTAACCTGGCGCATTTTTTTGATGGTGGCTTCGGGGTCTCCGGGAACAGGAGAGGTATCAATGCCGACCTCACCCCCTACGGCATAATTTTTTCCGTTGGGCCCGCGTTCATAGGCAAAGTTTGCCCCAGAGGTTATATATTTTCCTCCGGCTGCAATATGAGCCATTTCGTGTTGCCTGACCTTTGTATCAATTTTCTTAAGCTCCTCAATCAGTTGAATTTCCGCCTGTGTGAATCCCTGATCATTTCCGGGTCGAGTCTCTGAATACGCTTCATCGACATCTTCCGGATTGCCCGGATCGGAAGTCTTATCGATTCCAGAGGGCTGATCCATTGAATGGGCTGGGTATGATTTTATACCCGGGGCCGGTGTCGAATTGTTTTTAGATTGAATATCCGGTGTATTGTTCAAAGGCGCTTTTGGGACGCTGTTGATGAATAATCCGGATATATTATTATAAAGGCTTGTTATCGTGTTCATGGGTCATTTTGTCCGGTAAAGGATGGTTTTCACCAATCAAGTTAACCTATTATAAATACAAATAAAATGCTTTGCAATACTAAAAAAAATGTTTGACAAGGATAGGATATTTATATAAATTTAAAAACTTGTATATTATAGTTGGACATTACGAATGGACTAATGCGGGGCAACGAGCAGGGATATTATGGATCGAAGCGCAACCGTTTCTCGAACGAGCAAAGAGACTGATATATTCGTCCGTATTGATGTAGATGGCAATGGCAAGGCCGATATTTCGACGGGGATTCCTTTTTTTGATCATATGCTGACCGCTTTTGCGGTTCATGGTTTTTTTGATTTAAAGATCGATGCAAAAGGTGATCTTGAGGTTGACTATCATCATACGGTGGAAGATGTCGGAATAGTTTTGGGCCAGGCGTTTTCCAAAGCCCTTGACATCAAAAAACAGATAGTACGCTTTGGTGACAGTTGTGTGCCAATGGATGAAGCACTCTCAAGGGTGACCATCGACCTTTCCAACAGACCATATCTGATCTATCATTTTCCTCAAGATCTTAAAGCAAAAGGCCAATTTAACGTTGAACTTGCCAAAGAATTTTTCCAGGCCCTATGCTTTCAGGGAGCATTTAACCTTCACATCAATTCCTATTATGGTACCAATGAACACCATGTTCTTGAATCCATCTTCAAAGCATTCGGAAGGTCATTGCACATGGCCTCCAGAATAAATGAAAAAATATCCGGGGCACTGTCCACTAAGGGAACTTTTTAGAGATTGCCCCATACTCTAATGATCATACAATAAAAGCATATTTAAACCATAATGATAATCATACCTGCTGTTGATATTAAACAAGGCAAATGCGTGCGGCTGTTACAGGGCCGCATGGAAGATACCACCCAATACTCGGAAGACCCTCTTAAAATGGCACAACGCTGGGAAAAAGAGGGAGCAAGTCTTATCCATGTTGTTGACCTGGACGGTGCCTTTGCAAAGGAAGTGAAAAATCTGAAAACCATTCAGACTATTTTATCCGGTATTACAGTTCCCATACAGGTGGGAGGCGGTATCAGGGATCTCAAAACAATTGAACTGTATATCAACATGGGTGTCTCAAGAATCATTATCGGAAGCGAAGCTGTCTATAACCCGAATTTTGTCAAAGAAGCATGTTTAAAATTTAAAGATCGTATTGTGGTCGGTATCGATGCAAGAAACGGAAAGGTGGCTGTAGAAGGATGGAGCCGGACATCTGAAACAAAGGCCGTTGATCTGGCAAAAGAATTTGAATCCTGCGGGGTTGTAGCCATCAATTTTACAGATATATACAGAGACGGCATGCAGACCGGCCCCAATATCGAAGAAACTGCTGCATTGGCAGAGGCCGTGTCCATACCGATTATTGCATCGGGTGGGGTCAGCACCCTTCAGGACATAAAAAATCTTCTTAAAATTGAATCTAAAGGAGTGGCAGGCGTTATTACAGGAAAAGCACTTTATGAAGGGACCCTGGATTTAAAAGAGGCTATAAGGATTTCAAAGTAGCTATTATCTTTAAATGATAATGATTGACATGTGATTTTAAATAATTATTTTATTCTAATTTCATAACCGTTATTTTTGGAGTCAGCGTTGCTGCGATGCATATTCTTGAAGAAAAAATCTCAGAGGTCTTGAATGCTTCAGATATCGTAGATGTGATTTCCGAATCTGTTATTCTGAAAAAAGCGGGAACCAATTATTTTGGTTTGTGTCCGTTCCATTCTGAAAAAACCCCTTCTTTTTCCGTAAACCCAGGCAAACAGATTTTCCATTGCTTTGGCTGCAGCGCTGGCGGAAATGCCTTGTCCTATTTAATGAAATATCACGGAATTTCATTTCCTGAAGCAGTTAAAATGGCTGCCCGCAAATATAATATTGAAATTGAAAATGCGACCTTAAGCCCCTCGATAAAAAAAGAATTTGAACTTAAGGAAGGCTTGTTTCGAATTAATCAAACCGTCATGGGATATTTTCATTATTTTTTGAAAGAATCACACAAGGCCGAGGCGGCAAGAGCTTATCTTAAAAAAAGAGGCATTTCCGAGGAAATCATACAAGAGTTCAGGCTGGGCTATTCTCCAGAGGGATGGGATACCATCGTTAATCTGTTTAGAAAGCATAAAGTCTCAAATAAAAATGCCGTCCAGTCCGGCCTGATTTTGGAAAGAAAACAAAAAGACGGGTTTTATGACCGGTTCAGAAACCGTATCATATTCCCGATTTTTGATATTAATATGCAGACGGCAGGTTTCGGGGGCCGGGTCATGGATGACGGTATGCCCAAATACCTTAATTCACCGGAGACCCCGGTATATTTCAAAAGCCGGATTCTTTACGGCCTTCATGCTGCTAAACAGTTTTGCAGACAGGAAGGTTTTGTCTATATTGTTGAAGGATATTTTGATTTTTTATCTCTTTATCAACATGGCATTAAAAACACCGTTGCAAGCCTTGGAACCGCATTGACATCGGGTCATGTCAGAATACTCAAGGGGTATGCCGCAAGGATGGTGCTGGTCTTTGATTCCGATACTGCCGGCATCAGTGCTGCGAAGAGAAGTATTAAAATTTTTCTGCAAGAGGGTGTGGATATCAGGATACTGGTTCTTCCGGCTGGCAATGATCCGGATTCATACGTTTTACAGCATGGACGAGATGCATTTATTGAGCTTGCATCGAATGCACGAACCGTGATGCAATTTCTTTTGCAGGTTTCCATAGATACCCATGGGTCTTCTGTTGAAGGACGAATAAAGGTTCTGGAGGATATGAAACAGCATTTGATTCTGATTCAAGACAGTGCCTTGAGGTCTTTATACGTCAAAGAACTTGCCGAAACCCTTCATATTGATGAAAAGGCGGTTTTGGAAAAGGTCAGGGAATACTATTTGGATAATTCCGTCTCAACCCTGAATCACTTCAAAGAGAATGAAAATGACCTTGAATCTGATAGGAGAGAAGAACAGATCATTTCCATGATGCTCAACCATCCGGAAACCATCCCTTTAATAAAAACTAAAGAGGTTATAAAATATTTTTATTCTGAACGCTTAAAGCATCTGGCAACAAAAATATTAAGCGTTGATCCGGATAATAATGCTTTTATCACTTCGGTTATGACAAAGATGGACAATAATAGGGATCAGGAAATTTTAGCGTCCTATGCCATTCAGGATTCTTTTCCGGAAGAAGGTGTTCATGGGACGGCTCTATCATTAATAAATAGAATTATCAGAGTGAGATTAAAACAGGAAAATACTTTAACCAATAAAATAATAAGTGCGGAAAAGAGTTGTGATTCTAATTTGATGGAGCTGTTAAAAAAAAAACAGGAAGAAATTCGTCAATAGATCATTAATAAACAATTTAAGCCTTTAGGAGGCATTCTATGGCAGCGGAGACACATCAGTCTGGAGAGAATATGGCCATTAGTAATACAGTCATGGAGAAATTAATAAAAAAAGGAAAAAAAACAGGATCTCTCTCTTATGCCGAAATTAACGATGCAATTACTGAAGATTTAAAATCACCGGACCAGATAGAAGATGTATTCATGCAATTTAAAGAGCTGGGTATAAAATTGATTGATAAAGAAAAAATGAATAAAAATATTAAGAAGACTCTGGATAAAAAAAGAGGCCACACAGCCCTCAAAAAAATCAGTCATGATAATTCCAGAAGGTTTGATGATGTAGAATCCGATGATCAGGATGTAGAAAAACAAACCCATAAAGAGATGTTTTCATCCAAAAGGGATCGTGCCGATATGGAATTCGGCGCTGTAACCGATCCTGTAAAAATGTATCTCAAAGAAATGGGAATGGTAACCCTTCTCAGTCGTGAGGGTGAAATCGAAATTGCAAAAAAAATCGAACGGGGAGAGCGGGATGTTCTAAGGTCTATGCTGGATTGCCCGATCTCCTTATCCACAATTTTTCTGTATGGCGATAAAATGGAAAAAAAATCCATTCGTCCAAAACATGTGTTAAGGGATGTGGATGAAGGAGACGGAGCGGTTGATGAGGTCTCAAAACAGGAAAAATTCCTTGAATCCCTGGGAATGATCAAGAACATTCACGAAACACTACAGAAGAAAAGGGATCAATTGCTTCTTGAGAAAAAGGGGTCAAAAAAATATGAAACCCTTTTAAAAGAGATATCTGATCATACGGAAATTGTTTTTGAAGAGTTAAAAAAATGGCGATTTGAAACCAATGTGATTGACAATATAGAAAAAAACATCAGAACCACCATTGTATGGTTTGATAAAATTGAAGACTTATTGAGTCGATGCGCCCAAACCTTTAACGTCAAAACGCAAAAAATGCTGGATCAGATGTCTTCTCGGGATCAATTCGTATCCTGGGCAACAGCCTGTAATTCCATAACAAAGGGCCGGGCTGAAATTTTATTTCAGGATATTGAATCCATTTTACACCAGTTGTCTTTAAGAAGAAATGAGGTCAAAGGGGATTCCAAACTTTTAAAAAAGATTATTCACTGCGTCGATACAGGCCGTAAAGAGGCTGACGCAGCCAAGAGAGAGCTGGTAAGAGCAAATTTACGGCTCGTGGTGAGCATTGCAAAAAAATATACCAACAGGGGGCTGCAATTTCTCGACTTGATTCAGGAAGGCAATATCGGATTAATGAAGGCCGTTGATAAATTCGAATACAGAAGAGGGTATAAGTTTTCCACCTATGCCACCTGGTGGATCAGGCAGGCAATTACAAGGGCCATTGCCGATCAGGCAAGAACTATCCGAATCCCCGTTCATATGATTGAAACGATAAATAAATTGATCAGAACATCCCGGTATCTTGTCCAGGAAATGGGGAAAGAACCATCCCCCGAAGAGATCGCTGAAAAAATGGATATTCCCATTGATAAGGTCAGACGTGTTTTAAAAATTGCAAAGGAGCCCATCTCCCTTGAAACGCCTATTGGTGAAGAAGAAGACAGCCATCTGGGTGATTTTATCGAAGACAAGAAATTTTCCATTCCTTCGGATGCGGCCATTGATTTCAGTCTGGCCGAACAAACCCGAAAAATTCTGGCCACCTTAACACCCAGGGAAGAAAAGGTGCTTCGAATGCGTTTCGGTATTGGTGAAAAATCCGATCATACGCTGGAAGAAGTAGGAAAGGATTTTACGGTCACACGGGAAAGGATTCGCCAGATAGAGGCCAAGGCATTAAGAAAACTGAGGCACCCCACAAGGAGCAAGAAACTTAAGACGTTTATTGAGAATTAAATATTGACATATTATAGAGAGTTATACTATATACTTTAAGTTTTTTTACACAAAGGGCCTATAGCTCAGTTTGGTAGAGCCACCGGCTCATAACCGGTCGGTCCCTGGTTCGAATCCAGGTGGGCCCACCAAAATGGAAAGAATCAGGACAGACGATGATAGAAACCCAAGGCGTAAAAGGATGTTCATCGCTCATATGAATGTTCCTGAAGATTATCGAACGGACAAAACAATGAAAAGCGTGGTAATCGACCACGCTTTTTTTGCTTATAGACACTATGGTCATGGCTAAGATACGGGACATATTAGCACTGCTCAATGAAATTGCTCCTTTTAATCTGTCGGAAGAATGGGATAATTCAGGCCTCCAAATAGGATCAATGAACTGGGAAGTCAAAAAGGTCTTGATTGGATTAGATGTTTCCCACACGTTATTAAATTTTGCAGCAATCGAAAAGTTCGATCTGATTATAACCCATCACCCCCTTATGCTTTCCGGAGAAAAATCCATCATTTTTGACCGGATGCCGGGCAAAATCATTGAAATAGCGGCAAAAAATGGGATTGGCATCATTTCCCTTCATACGAATATAGACAAGGTCAGGGGGGGATTAAATGATTATTTTGTCTCTTCCATCGGACTTAAGCGAACGAGTCCTATTTTAATTGACCCTTCAATGAGCGGTTTAGATAAAGAACACAACGGCATCGGCAGGATTATATCTCTGAGTGAAACACTGACATTAAAGGAGCTTGCCCTTCAGATAAAAGAAAAATTGAACCTTCCCTATCTCAGACTCGTAGGAGACGTTCATATGACTGTCAAAACGGTTGCCATATGCACCGGCAGCGGCGGTTCTTTGACTGAAGAATTCATAAATTCCCGAGCCGAGGTGTTTATCACCGGAGATATCAAATATCATGAGGCGCGGCAGGTGGAAGAATGTTCAAAGGGGATTATTGATGTCGGGCATTTCGGTTCGGAATGGATGGTTATTGATTTACTTTTTCAAAGATTGACACCAGCCTTTCATGAGGCAGGATTTAATATAGAATTAATAAAATATAAAGAAGAAAAAGATCCATTTACTATATTTTAAGGATGATATGATGAGTGATATACCGAGTCAGGTTCAAGATATAGAGACATTGATAAAACTCCAGGAAGCAGAAACAGAAATTGTTAGATTAAAAAGTATTTTGGAGAAGTCTGAAAAAGAGAAAAACAAATTGAGTGCAAAACTCAAACAATTCAGTACGGCCTTAGACGAGAATAAAGACAATTTTTCAAAGGCGGCAGAGGTTTGTCGTGATCTTGAAAGAGAAATACAAATGATCGACGATCGCATTGTCAAAAGCAATGAAAAACTTAGGATGGTGAAAACCAATAAGGAATATCAGCTTTTTTTAAGGGAGGTCGATGACAGCAAAAAACGAAAGGATGCATTGGAAAGCGAACTCATTGAACGTCTGGATGAAAAAGAAAAAATAGAAAAAATAGTTCAGGAGAGCGAAAAAGAATTTAATCTTCTGGATGCACAAATAGACTCGGAACAAAAAGAGATTGACAAAAAGACCATAGAAGATCGGGAGATGCTTGCAGAATATCTGGAACGCCAAGCAGAAATCGGAAAAACCCTTGAGCCCTCATTAATGAACAGATTCAATAAAATATCAAAAATGAACCAGGGCCTTGCCGTTGTCAATGTGAAAAACGAAGTCTGCATGGGCTGTTTCATGAATATTCCGCCCCAGTTATATATCGAGGTTCAACGCGGGAAGTCATTGATTTCGTGTCCGCAATGCAGTAGAATCCTTTACCATATAAAAAATAAAGAATCGGCCTGACCAGGCAAAACGATCGCTGGGTGTTAAACCTGGAGGAAAGTCCGAACACCATAGGACAGGACGCTCCATAACATGGAGTCACGGTGACGTGAAGGAAAGTGCAACAGAGAGTAGACCGCCTGTATCGATTAAGATACAGGTAAGGGTGAAACGGTGCGGTAAGAGCGCACCAGTTTTCCAGGTGACTGGAAAAGCTTGGTAAACCCCGTCCGGTGCAAGACCAAATAGGGAAACGTTTGAGGGTTGTCCGCCCAAGTTTCCGGGTAGGTTGCTTGAGGTGCACGGCAACGTGTATCCCAGATGAATGATCGTTGACTTGTTTGAGGTAACAAGAACAGGTAACAGAATTCGGCTTATCAAACGGTCAGGCCGATTTTTTTTAAATTCTGGATGTAATGATGATGCTCACTTGTGATATTTCTTTTAAGGAAAAGGTAAATATATTTTCCTTTGAATACCTCAAATGTATTCTGTTTGTGGTTGAGCTGGATGACGACAGTTATATTTTTACAAAGAAATTATACTCCAAGCTGATCACCACATCCCATATTCTTGAAGATTTCCTTGATTTCCATGGGGCCAAAAAAAATAAAGAGTGGATATTCTATCGTGAACTATCCGCTACCATAAGACATCTTGCCCTGGCCTGCTATTCCCAGCGGCATATTTTGAATCGATTTAAGTTTTATTTTTTTGAAAATACGCGATATGACACTTTCAAGCTCGAAGCCTTTGACACCCTGAAAATCCTGCAGGAAGCCATTAAGCTTGCTGCACCGGTTATTCTTGAAGAGGCCCGCCGGCTAAAGATTAAATTGCCGGATAACGGATATGATTTGAGCTTTTTCCCGGGAATCTCTTCAATCCAACAGCTCGATCATAATATTGATGATTTTAATTCCAAAGCCCAGCAAAGAGAAAATTTAACACGAATTTCCAGTGAATTTTTAGAGGTTGTCAAAGATTTTGAGCAATTTGCATTCTATGAGCGATATGATTTAAAAACCATCAATACCCTTGTCCCTGATCAGTTCAATGAGGTTATCATCCGGCGATATGAAATGTTGATTCATAATATCCAATCTTCATTTGATTCATATGTCGTCAATACCAAATCCTCTCCGCAAAACTTGATTTTGGAGCAGTTGAGAAGTCATTTCTCAATTGTTTTTCACCTGTTGCAGGTCACAGGCAGTCTCCTGCATTTTTATGAGAGGCATCTCCATGATATCGGGTTTAAGGATGTGTATAAAAATGTGAGCGAATCCCTTTCCAACCTCATTGATCCGGATGTCGTCCTGGACCGGGCCATTAATTTCTGCCTGTATTATGCCTGGAAATTTTTATCATCCGGAAAAGCAGTGGCGTTGAAAATATTGAATGAAAATATGGAAACATCCACCATCGAGGTCGGGATTCCAAAAGACAGAGGATTTCATAGCCGTCCAAGCCTTCTGGTGGCAAAAATTGTTCAACATTATGGAGGCGAGGTAAAAATGCTTGTCAATAGTGATATCTTCGATGCCTCAAGCGTACTTGATATTCAATGGGCCGGAGGAAAAATCAAAAAAGAGGAAATTGAAACCGTCCGGTTTAAAGGAGATATCCGAGCCTTAAAGGATATTAAAATACTTTCAAGTGTGAATTATGGGGAAGATCTCATGGGGAAAGGGATTCCCTTACCTAGGGAACTGTCTTATTTGTGCTGATATGAAAATGCATTTCGCCGTAATTGTCGCAGCAGGCAACGGCTTGCGCATGAATTCAGAAACAAAGAAGCAATATCTCCTGCTCAACGGCATCCCCATTCTTACCCGAACGGTCATGGCATTCTGCACCATTGAGGATATCGGGAAAATCATCCTTGTGGTTCCGGAAAATGATATGGAATACTGTAAATCGAACCTGCTTGAGCCCTATGGCGTAGCGAACAAGATTCATCTCATTGCCGGTGGAAATCACCGACAGAATTCGGTCTTTAAGGGGTTGAAATATATCCGCAATAAGCTTTCACCCGGAACGGATGCCGTGGTTTTGATCCATGACGGTGTCCGTCCGTTTGTTGACCAGGATATTATCCGAAACTGTATCAAAAATGTGATTCCCTCGGCCGCCTGCGTTCCCGGCATTGGTATTTCCGATACGGTTAAAAAGGCTCTTCCTGATTTGAGCGTTCAAAAAACCATCAGCAGAGAACATCTGTATCTGATTCAGACACCCCAATGTTTTTATTTGAAACCTATTCTTGCGGCGTTTGAATATGCAATAAAAACCTCTTTTTGGGGAACCGACGATGCTTCGATTTTTGAACATTTTGGAGGAAAAGTCCAAATCGTCAAGGGCTCCAAGCTGAATATTAAAATTACGACGCCTGAGGATCTGAGCCTCGGAGAGCTTTATCTGTCAAAAACCCAGGGATACGGTTAGCAATTAGTTTCTTGTTGACATTAAAAACAAGTTAAGCATAATAAAAGAGAATGTCTTAATCCATGCATATAACCCGGAGGATATCACAATGGCCGAAAAACCTGCAATAAGGATTGGTTATCTAAAAATTACAGATCATCTTATTCTTGGCGTAACCGATTTGAAATTAAAAAAAGGCATGGAAAAATTTGACCACTGTACATTGAACCCTGTGGTGAAAAACGGATGGAACGAGGTAGCGGATGCACTGGCCACCAAATCCCTGGATGGCGCCTTGATACTGGCGCCAACCGCCATGGATCTGTTTAAATCAGGAGTGGATCTGAAACTTCTTCTTTTTGCCCATAAAGCGGGCAGTATCCTGGTGAAAAGCAAAAGAGCGCATATCGAAAAGATAGAAGATTTTGCTGGCAAAACAGTTCTGATCCCCTATCAGCTTTCAGTTCATAATATGCTGTTTTACAAACTGTTGTCTGAAAAGGGGTTAAAACCGGGAAGAGCAACAGATAAAGGCATAGATGTAACATTGGAAGTCGTGGCCCCGTTCCAGATGCCGGAAGCCCTGGAATACGATGAAGAAGGTGAAATAGGCGGCTTTATCGTTGCAGAGCCTTTTGGGTCTCTGGTGATTGCAAAAGGTTATGGAGAGGAATTTTATCTTTCCAAGGATCTATGGCCAAAACACCCCTGTTGCGTTTTTGTCGTGCGAAATGAAATTATCCAGAAGTATCCGGAAGCTGTTCAGGAAATCTGTAATAGTTTTGTGAGATCCGGTCTTGCCATTGATGCGCAACCTTCTCCCGCTTCCATAATCGGAGGGGATTTCCTGTCTCAGGACAAAGATGTTATTTTTAAGGTTCTTACAGATCCGCCGGATCGTATTTTGACAGGAGAATTATTCCCGATCATCAAAGATCTGGATACAATTCAGAAATATATGATGGACGAAATGAAAATCATGACAAGCTTGATTGATCTTGAAAAATTTGTGGAAACCGGTTTTGCAAAAACAGCCGGTGCGAAGTAAACGCCCTTTATTTTAATGCACCCATGAATTTATAAATTTGTGAAATCGCCTTTTGGCTCCATTCAGGCTTCCCGGATAGGGTTCGGATTTTATTCCTATTGAGCAGAAGCGTGGTTTCTTCAGCACTAAGCCCGTCTGTTTTAAGTTCGAGAATAACCTTCATAATGGCAGCCTTATATTTTTCAATGCCGTCTTCAGGATAAATATCCATGTTTATGGGTCTTATTTCTTTTGAATTTTCTTTCTGGGATAGGAGAGGTTGAGGGCCCTGGACGGGTTCAATGAGCATGGAAAGATCGTCCATGGGAGCTTCAGCCAGGGAGATTAATCCGCTCAGATCATCCATGTCTTCGTTTGTATCCGATTCCAATGGCACCGTGTCAAGCAGTGCGGTCAGGTCATCAATTTCAATATCCGTTGATTGGACATCCGTTTCGATTAAAACAGACAAATCGTCCAGATTATCCGGGGGGCCTTCAGGGCTCTGAAATTTATTTTCGATTAAAAGGGATAAATCATCAATCTCCGATTCCTCGTTAAGGCAGGTTTCAGGAGTTTCCATTTGAATCTCAAATGAATCCGACGAGGCAACAAAATCGTCCTCCATTTCCTCGAACATCGGGTCTGCATTATCAATCGTCAGGGCTTTTGTCGCGTGATGAACCATATTTTGGGAAACAGACTCGAACCCTCCTCCTCTTAGCCGGTTCATTTCCTGCAAAGCATTGGCTATATTGTTCATGGCCTCAGCTTTTTTTTCTTCAGCTTGGGCACGTTTCTCAATGGCCACGGCTTTTCTCTCTTCAGCAGCAGCTCTTTTTTCATGTGTGACGGCAATTCTTTTCTGTTGGTTATTAAGGTCACTGAAAAGTGTTTTTAAAAGTATTGCCCCCTCCTTGTTTATGTGGATGTCTTCATCCTGCGGAATAGTGAAAGAAGGATAGAAACCGGGGTCCGGATCTGAGTTAGACAAGGCGTCAAGACAGTTGTCGATGTCTCCGGGAAGCATTCCGGTTTCAAGATATTCAAGTATTTTTATGATCATTTTTATGCTCTCGGGCCGGTAATAGGGCATCCCATTGGATGGCTCATGGGGCAGCCATTTTTTAAATCTTCTTAAGAGAAATTTTATGGTGGCTTTGCCGACATTCAGCTCTTGAGCAATGTCCAAAGCAGATAATGATTTTCCCTGGGTCATATTGGCCTCATGAATGAAA
>CAZAHK010000112.1:0-12657 GCA_964484555.1 uncultured Desulfobacula sp. | reverse complement strand
GCCATGAATGCACCCAGTATCCCGAAAAGGGCAATGGGAGACCACAGATAGCTGAACAGCGAATGCTGAAGGGTCTCGGAAAATTTGGGCGAGGGCGTATCCGGCAGAACCGGCAGATTCACCTGGGTAAAGGGAACCGAAGAAATATAGAGCCAGGAGGTCCCACCGACTTCTTTTTCCCCGTATACATGCTGGATGTATTGGCCCGGGTTTTCCTTAAGCCGCTGATGGGCCAGGTTTAGGACCGTGCTTCGTCTGCCGAAGGTCAGGGCTTCCGTGGGGCAAATGGTCACACATCCGGGAAGTCCCCCGTCTTTTTTGATCCGGTCATAGCAGAAGGTGCATTTCATGATCCTGGGTGTAATGGGGTCATAATATTCATAGGCCGGGATTTCAAAGGGACAGGCCACCATGCAATACCGGCATCCAATGCATTTTTCCACATCATAATGAACGGCCCCGGTATCGTCCTTGGTCAGGGCGCCCACAATACAGGCCGATACACAGGCCGGATCCTGGCAATGCATGCACTGGACCTTGGCAAAGGTGGGCAGCGGTTTATCAAAATTATCCAGCTTGCCGGTAAAATACCGGTTGATCACCGTATAGGCCTTTTCGTCGGGCCGCCGCTTTTTTTCAAAAATCGTGCATTGGCAATTGGGTCTTTCCGGTGCCGGAAGGCCGTTCACCGTGCTGCAGGCTTCTTCACATTTGCGGCAGCCCACACACCGGGTAAGATCCACCAGACACCCATAGGGATCGGGCGGGGCCTTGGATTCCCAGGCCCGGGCCGATGGGGGCGGTACTGCAACAGTGGCCCCCGCCGCTCCCAGGAATTTAAAAAAGGTTCGTCTTGTCAGTTTCATACATTCTCCCCTGAAAACGGATCAATCAAAAGCCATTTCGGTTTTCCATTCTTTCCATACATTTCCCACCAGGTCAGGCCCGGGCTTAAGGGTCATTTTCCCCGGTTTCCAACCTGAAGGGGTCGCCTGGGCACCCTTGGATTCCCTTACCAGTTGAAAGGCCTGGACCTGGCGCAGGCTTTCCTGGATATTTCTTCCCACGGGCGGGGTCAGGACCTCAAACCCCTGGACAATACCGTCGGGATCAATAATGAATCTGCCGCGGGTTTCCACTCCGGCGTCCTCGTCATAGATGCCGTATACCTTTCCCACCCGGCCCCCGGCATCGGACAACATGGCATAGGGAATCCCGCCCTTGACCATTTTAGAGAGCTCATGGTCGTTCCACATTTTGTGGACAAAAATGCTGTCAATGCTCATGGACAAGATTTCCACCCCCAGACCCTTGAACTCATTGTATTTTTCAGCAACTGCTGAAATTTCAGTGGCTCAGACAAAGGTAAAATCTCCGGGATAAAAACATAAGAGAACCCATTTACCTAAATGATCTGATAATTTAACATTCACAAATTTTCCCTGGCGATACCCCGGGGCAGTAAAATCCGGGGCTTTTTTACCGACTTGAATCATGGCTTTCTCCTTTTTCGGTTCTAAAATCCGGGTGGATGTTTCTTCCGGGGCATCTTCACCTACCGGTCCGCCGGTGGGACGGGCGCACCCGGCCTTTATCTCTTCCGTCATGGCACCTCCTGCTGAAATGTATTATTTTGATGTTTAAGGGTTAATCCTTTTTTAATGCCAAGGCAGACACAATCCGCCTTTTTCCGTTTATAGATCACAACGTCGTTGGACTTTTTCACGATGAGGATCAAGTCCTCCACCACATCGGTGTCGGTCAAAAGGACTTCCAGCACTTCATCTTTTTTCATGGAAGCAAGACGGTTTTTGCATTTGAGCAGATTCAGCGGTGAAATGATGCCCCTCAAATCCAGTATATGTATTGATGCCATACCGGCTCCGGTTTTAAAGATTAGAATGCCGTCCTCTTGGTCCACGACAATATAGCAACAGATGTACCGGACGTTTTGTTTCCTGGATTTAAGATTTAATAGACTGTTATTATAGAATAAATTAAAAATTTTTTCCTTATCCTTGACCGATGAGTCATCTAATAGTATTTAACAGATGTTTAACTGTTAAAATGATGTCAACACCTGTTTAAACACTTAAGCAATATTTTACAAAGGATCGGCTCATGGATGACCATGAAATGAATATTTTCTGGAAAAAAATCGTCAATACCATCAATGACGGCCTCATGTTTGTTGGACCGGAAGGTTCCATTCTGATGGTGAACAAAGCCTTTGAAATTCTGACCGGATACTCGTCCCAGGAAGCCATCGGCATGTCTTGCGATAATCTGGGCTGTGATGCCTGCGAACAGACCCTGAGAACAGATAAAGCCGCTGCCTGGTGCAAGCTTTTTGAGCCGGGCCGGCCGGATATGAAAAAATGCCGGTGTCTGGTTCGGAGAAAAGACGGGAGCTTTGTAACGGTATTGAAAAATGCCTCCATCCTCTGGGATGAAAACAGAACTGCCCTGGGTGTGGTCGAAACCCTGACCGATATTTCAGAACTGATTCGGCTGGATGAAAAGCTCCATATCCTGTCCCGGCAATGCGATCTGGAAACTGATTTTTTCGGAATTGTGGGCAAATCACCAGAGATGCTAAAGGTCTTTGACATGATTCGAAGGGCTGCCCAAAGCCGCGCCCCGGTCATCATCCTGGGTGAAAGCGGAACCGGGAAGGAACTGGTGGCCAATGCCATTCATCTGTGCGGAACCAGAAAAAGCGGCCCGTTTATTCAACTCAATTGTGCAGCCTTGAATGAAGCCGTTCTGGAAAGCGAATTGTTCGGACACGCCAAAGGGGCCTTCACCGGAGCATTTAACAACCGCATCGGCCGGTTTGAAGCCGCCCATCAGGGGGATTTCTTTTTAGATGAAATCGGTGATATCCCCATGTCCATACAGACCAAACTTTTACGGGTTCTTGAATCCGGCCGGTTTGAAAGAGTGGGAGATATTTCACCGGTCCGGGTGGATGTGCGGATCATTACGGCTACCAATAAAGACCTTGAAACCCTGATCCGGAATAATGAATTCCGACAGGATCTATTTTTCAGAATCAACGTGATTCCTATCCTTCTACCGCCTTTGCGGGATCGAAAAGAAGATATCCCGCTGCTCATCAATTCCTTTATCCGGCACCTGAACATCAAAACCGGAAAGACCATTCAAGGTTTGAGCCATGACGCCATGGAAGCGGTTATGGAATATGCCTGGCCCGGCAATATCCGGGAGCTGAAAAATGCCCTGGAATATTCTTTTGTCACTGCTGATGATGCCCTTATCCAATGGGCACATTTACCCAAAAAAATAACCCAGAATCCGGTTATAAACAGATCGCCGGATTTGATCACACCGCCGGAATCCGCCATGTCTGATGAAAAATCAGAACTGATTAAGGCCTTGAAAAAGGCCCAGGGCAACCAGACAAAGGCGGCTGCACTCCTGAATATCAACCGTGTAACGGTCTGGAACCGCATGAAAAAATACGGCATTGACCTGAAAAAGGTCATGTCGGTATAATCTGAAGTATTTTTGATGGCAGCTCATTATGATTATTGTCCTTTAAACCGGTTTCGGCTGGTGTTGATTATATTCTTTTTGAAAGCTGATTAGCTGCGGTCAGCAGGGGATCCCAAACCGGACCAAAGGGCGGCGCATAGGCCAGGTCGGTCCGGGCGAAGGCCTCAACCGTCATCTTGCAGTGCAGGGCAACGGCCACGGCATTAATCCGATGGGCAACCCCTTCTTTTCCGACCATCTGGGCGCCCAGGAGACGTCCGGTCTTTTTGTCGGCGACCATATGGATATAAATGGAGCTTGACCCGGGATGACCATGGGCCCGGGATCGGGTCTCAACATGGGTCCAGACCGGATCAAAACCTACGTCTACCGCCTCTTTGATATTCAATCCGGACCTGGCCACCTCAAGGGAAAAAACTTTGAAGACGGCAGTTCCTGCAACTCCCTCAAGACTTGTCCGGATTCCGCAGACATTATCGGCAACGGCCCATCCTGCCCTGTTGGCCCTGAGGGCTAATGGTATCCAGCATTTGCGGTCCGTGACCACATGATAGGCATCGGCACAGTCGCCGGCAGCGTAAATATCTTGGTCCGAGGTTTTTAGATACCGGTCCACGGCTATGGCATTGGAAATTCCCAGTTCAAGTCCGGCAGTCCTTGCCAGATCAATAGAGGGCGTAACCCCCATGGCCGTCAGCACCAGATCAGCTTCCAGATTCAGGTTTTTACACACCACCCGGATCTCTTTGCCGGTCTGTTCTATCTTTTGTACGGCATGGCCTGAATATAAATGGATCCCCTTATGGATCAGTTCCTGATAAATCACATCGGCAAGGTCCGGGGACAACCAGGGCAGGAAAACCGAACCCGGCTTTACCATACTGGTATTGATCCCTCTTTTCTCAAAGGCCTCACACATTTCGAGCGCAATATATCCCATACCGATGATGACTGCGGTTTTGACCTGATGCCGATCTATATAAGATTTGATGAATTTGCCCTGTTCAAGATTTTTCAATGCCATGACTCCCGGCAGATCAAATCCCGGCAGATCGGGAATGATGGGAGAAGCTCCCGTGGCAATAAACAATTGATCGTAGTCAAAGCTGAAGGGGGTTCCGTTGATGCCGACCCCGCTGACCTTTTTTCCCTGGCGGTCTATGGCCGTGACCCGATGCCCGGTCAGAAGATTGATCTTGTTTTTTTCAATGAATACCTCTGCCTTTCGCACCACCAGCTTTTCCATATCCCTGTCCGGATCTGCAATATTGTAGGGCATCCCACAGGCGCTGTAAGAAACGTCATGGGTCTTTTCCAATACCGTAATCTCCATCTCCGGCCGAAGCCTTTTGGCCCGGCTCGCAGCACTCATGCCGGCGGCATCCCCACCGATAATCACAAATTTCATCGTATCTCCTTTGCAGTATCAACTGTTCAGCTTGGCCAGGGCATATGTCAGCAGCCTTTTAAAACGATCCGTAGAAATAGGAATCCCCTGCATGGGAATTCCCATCCAATCACAGTAGTCAAGAAATGCTTCAGGGGTTTCCGCCATGTATTGATCCATATATCCGATACCGTCCAGGACCACGGCCCCGCCAGTATGTCTTGGAAAATTTTCATTGGCAATGGCCCTATCCCATCCTTTAAAAACCTGATTCTTGTGTTTTACCCAACCCGGTGTCATAAACCAGACCGGCTCTCCGCCGAGATCCTGAACCATCTGTTTCATTTCATCGTCGCTCGCCATCATTCCCATACAATGACTGGCCTCAATTCTGACCACATTGGGACCTTGCTCCGCGATGATGTTTTTCATCAACCGGGTGGGATTGTCCGGATTGACATAGCAGTATTTTCCACCATAGACCACTATCACCCCCTTGGCAACGGATTTGGCTTTCTCGATCAATTTGATCAACTGGGCCTCAAGCTCAAGAATATCCTGATGAAGTCCGGGTGTTGTAAAAAAAATATGTTCGGTATCAAGAAATCCTTGTTTGACAAGAAAATTGATTTCAAGACTCATTGTACCACAGGACACGATTGCTGCATTTTTAAATGATGGTGCTTTCACGATAATCTCCTCAAAGGGGCTGTTATTAATCAAAGGTTAATCCCGACAACTGTTCGATTCCGTCTCATCAGAGGCTTACATTGCCAAGTCCCGGGTATGGATGATATCACCGGGATTTACCGCCTTATCAATCCAAACCATCCGAGTATTGCATTCCCAGACAATTTCCCCAAGCTCATTTTTCCTTTTTGTTAAAGCCCTATTGGTTTCTTCCCTGTTTCCATAAACGCCAATGACTTTTTTTTGAAATTCATTCAAATGCTTGTCATCAATAATGAGTGCATACATAATGGACCTCATTTTTTATCGATGGATGTTTAAACATAACGGACAGGGAAAAGATGCAGGCTTATAAGGTCTTTAGCCTGCATCTTGCCTACCTTCCATTAATTGCCCAGGTTATCTGCAACCGCATCTTTTTTAAGGTGGTCATTCCATTTTTCACCCCAGAGATCAGGAACCGTCTCTTCAACCTGAATAATGGAATCCCAACTGATTCCGATTTCCGTAAAAATATTTTTCAGATCTTCTTCACTGGGTGCCATCCACAGACAGTATCGCAGCCCTTTTTTTTCATTAAAATAGGTTCTGATCCAGGTTCCTGCTTCAACCTGTGCCAGCTTCCGCCAATTGGCCTGAACTTCTTCACAATCGATTCCAGGGTTATTATGAACCATCATGTATTTATTCCATTTACTCATTGCCGGTCTCCTTTGATAAAATTTTTATTTTTTTTGACTCACGGTCAATGCGCATTGACGAATTGAGTTTAAACTCTCTATCTCAATATCCATACCAGACTTGCAACGATAAGACCTTTAAAATCATAACCCATTGTAATTTAATATTAAATTAAAAAATAAGGATAGGGCTTCTATTCCGTCTTGACCTTATTGCAAACCGTTACGTATAATGACACCCATAAAAGTAGCGCCACCCTTGGCGCTGATACCCCATCAACAGGATGGCATCATGGAAACCATTCAGTTTGAATTGCAGCACAACGAATTTGTAAAACTATTGCTTGAATCCATCGGTGACGGCATTTTTGTCCTGGATACGCACGGTATTATCATCGGCTGGAACTCGGCCATGGAAAAAATAACCGGGTTTGCATCCAAAGAGGCAATGGGTAAAAGCTGCAAAATGCTAAGCTTCAGCCAATGTTTCGGCAAGGATTGCCCCACCGGCATGAAGGATTGCGGTATTCTGAAATCGGGCAAGGTCGAGCCCACGGAGTGCTTATTAAGGCATAAGAAAGGACATTCGCTTTCCGTTAGCAAAAATGCCAGGGTGATTAAAGACAATAACCACAATATCATCGGAATTGTTGAGGCCGTAACGGACTTAACCGAACTGAAACACGCCAGGTTAAAAATAGAAGAGGCTACCCGCAGGTTAGGCGAACTGAATCGCTTGGGCGGGATTATCGCCAAAAGTCAGGTCATGCAGAATGTATTTACATTTATCAAGGCATCGGCGGCAACCGACACAACCATACTGATCCAGGGAGAAAGCGGAACCGGAAAGGAACTGGTGGCTGGCGCCATTCATTCCATTGGAGAGCGAAGGGAAAAGCCCATGGTCATTGTGAATTGCAGCGCCCTTTCGGAATCTTTGCTTGAAAGTGAATTGTTCGGCCATGTAAAAGGGGCGTTTACCGGGGCCATCCAGGATCGGATGGGCCGGTTCGAGCAGGCTGACGGGGGCACTATTTTTCTGGATGAAATCGGTGAAATCACCCCCTATATCCAGGTCAAGCTCTTAAGAGTGCTTCAGCAGAAAGAAATTGAACGGGTGGGTGAATCTAAAAAGCGTAAAACCGATATCCGGATCATTGCAGCAACCAACAAAGATCTTAAATCCCTTGTGGATTCAGGAAAATTCAGGGAAGATCTGTTTTACAGACTTAAGGTTTTTCCGATTTATCTGCCTCCGTTGAGAAACCGAAAGGAAGACATTCCCCTGCTGCTGGATCATTTTATCAGGATAAGCAATAAAAAACTAAAGATTAAGGTCAAAGGGATTTCAAAATCGGCATTAAAAGCATTGATGGATTATTCCTGGCCTGGGAATATCAGGGAACTGGCCAATGCCGTCGAACATGCCTTTGTTTTATGTTCCGACAGACAAATTGAAGTGTCCGATCTTCCTCTTGAAATCAGGGACCCCTGTCCCCTGCCTGCCGAAAAACAGGAGCCCTTGGCAAGGTTGAAGCCTTATCAGCCTGAACTTGTGCTGACCCGGGAAAAATTGATGGATTTACTTGAGAACAGTAATTGGAATAAGGCAGAGGTGGCAAGGCAAATCGGAAAAAGCAGGGCCTCTGTGTGGAAATACATGAAAAAATGGGGAATACCGCTTCAATCCTGAGATCCATAACCCGAAAAAAACTCCGGGACAGCTACTGGCGGTATTCAAGCTGCCCCGGAGATTACGGAGGTGACTATCAGATATTGGAGGTAAGTTGCTGAGCCTACTTGATCTGATGCCCTGAAAAACAATGCATACATTATGCCATGTTTGCCATATTTTTTATCCTCTCTATACTGCCCTCTTTCTTAAGACAGCCCAATATCCTGTTTAAAGGTTTTGTCGTTACCGTTATATTTCTAAAAGGTAACGCAACAGTAACGTTACGGTTCCCCTATAAATTTTGATGGGCACTATGCAATATCCATCGGTTCCCCAACTCTGAAAATATTAAAACGCGTTGAATTCAAAGGATAATTTTTAAATTTTGAAGGATTTTCTATCTTTTCCAAGGTCTTGGCATCAACCTTGCTCTAAACATGCTCAAAAGAAACGACAGGTCCTAACCCATCATCGGAACAATATCATCCCCTGTTTCTTTATAAAGGAGAAATAACCGTGCATGCAACCATTCAGAAACCCATTCATGAAATTGTTAAACATATTCAGCCCGGCGAGAAAGTATTTGTGGTCGGGTGTAATAATTGCGCCTGGAAATGCCATTCCGGTGGAGAAGATGAAACCCGCTCAATGGCGAAAAGACTGAGCGACAGGGGAATCGAGGTATCAGGCTTTACCGTGCCCGGCCCTCAGGGCATGTCTTTGTGCAAGCTGTCCCATACCCGAAAAGTCTTGATGGAGGATTATGCTCATCAGGTTAAAGTATCCGACTCCTTTCTCGTACTCGGGTGCGGCCAGGGGGTCCATACCGTGATCGATGCAACGGACGGCGGCATGGTTCACCCCGGATGCGATACCATTTTCGGTGGAGAAACGGTTTCAGATACCGATATTGAAGAGTTCTGTTCTTTGTGCGGTGAATGCGTCATCGAATTCACCGGCGGTCTCTGCCCCATGACCCTTTGCGCCAAACAGTTGCTCAACGGCCCCTGCGGCGGTGCGGAAAACGGCCATTGTGAAGTGGATGCGGTACGCCCCTGCGGCTGGATTCTGATTTATGAACGGCTCAAAAAGCTGGGCCGCCTGGATCTTCTGGATCCCTACCAGCCTCCGAAAAATAATGCCAAATGGAGCCGGCCCAGGACCCTCAAGGTCAGCCCGACCCAGGCCACTTTCTGCTCTGCCGGCGGCAAGATTACCGTCAGCAACCAGGATTAGCAGGGGTATTGCATCCCAAAATCCGAAAATTCAAACAAGGCATATTCACCACCCAAAACTGGATCATTCAAGAGGAGTTAAAAAAATGAAGCTGACCCGCTTATTTAATACAGGCAAATTCGTCATTACCGGTGAAGTCGGGCCCATCAAAGGGGCCATTCACCGGGACAAAAGCATTGAGCCTTCCTGCGCCATTGAAGCGCTCAGCCTGACCCGGCATGTCCATGCCGTCAATGTCACCGATAACCAGTCCGCCGTCATGAGGCTGGGGTCCCTGGCCGCCAGTGTCCGGTTGAAAACCAACGGGATTGAGCCGGTGTATCAGCTCACCTGCCGGGACAGAAACCGGCTGGCCCTGCAGTCCGACCTTTTGACGGCCTATTCCCTGGGGATAGACAATGTTCTTCTGCTGACCGGGGATCATATCCAACTGGGGGATCACAAGCAGGCCAAACCCGTGTTTGATCTCGATTCCGTTCAGTTGATTGAAATGGCCAAGGGGCTCAAGAAAGGCTATGATATTTCCGGAAACCCCATTGAAAACAATATTGATATGGCCTTTGGTGCGGTGGTCAATCCCAATTTCGACCCCCTGGACCTGCAATTGATGAAAATGAAAAAGAAAATTGATGCAGGCGCCCAGTTTTTTCAGACCCAGGCGGTTTATGATGTGGAAATTTTTGAACGATTCATGGATCAGGCCGGGCAACTGAATTGTCCGGTCCAGGTGGGCGTTGTCATATTAAAATCCCCCCAAATGGGGGAATATATGAATAAAAACGTTTCCGGCATTCATGTTCCAAAACAATGGATTGATGACATCGGATCCGTGCCCAGGGAAGACCGGAAAAAAAAAGCCGCTGAAATGACGGGACGATTCATCCGGGATGTAAAATCCATGGTTCAGGGCGTCCATATCATGCCCCTGGGCTGGACCGATATTGTACCGGATATTCTGGAATATGCAGGCATTGAAAAATAATCGGTTTTGTATGGGATTATAACCAAATTTTGTAAGAGAGACAGAAAATGACACCTAAAATTTCACGCCGGGCATTCTTAAAAGGCTCTTTGACGGCTGCAGGATCAGTGGCGGCATCAACCACCCTGGCAAAGACGGCCGCGGCCTTGACCAGGGAAAAGCAGGAACCCCTGGCCACCCTGATTGATATTTCAAAATGCATTGGATGTGAGGCCTGCGTATATGCCTGCCAAGAATCCAACGGGCATAAATTTGCCGACCCGAAGAAACCCTATCCGAAAATGTATCCCCAAACCGTTCCCGTGGAAGACTGGTCGGAAAAAAGGGAGGTGACGGACAGGCTTACTCCCTATAACTGGCTTTTTATCCAGCATGCCACCGTGACCTTCAATGGAGAGGAAAAAGAACTGACCCTGCCCCGGCGCTGCATGCACTGCGAAAACCCGCCCTGCGTCAAGCTCTGCCCCTGGGGATCTGCAAAACAGGAAGACAACGGCCTTTCACGGATTGATCCGGACCTGTGCCTGGGCGGGGCCAAATGCAAAACCGTCTGCCCCTGGAAAATTCCCCAGCGCCAGACCGGGACGGGGCTTTACCTGGATCTCTTGCCGGCCTTGGCCGGAAACGGGGTCATGTACAAATGTGACCGCTGCTATGACAAACTTCAGGCCGGAGAGCTTCCCGCCTGTATCGAGGTCTGCCCTGAAAACGTCCAGACCATTGGCCCGAGAAGGGAAATCCTTGAAAAAGCCCATCGCCTTGCCAAGGAAATGAACGGCTATATCTACGGGGAACATGAAAACGGCGGGACCCATACTATCTATGTGTCTCCCGTCCCCTTTGACGAGCTGGACAAAGCCATGGAAACAGGAGCCGGCCAGCCCCATCTCAAACCGGTGGAGGATTCCATGGCAAAGGGCGACAACCTGGCCCGGGCCATGCTTCTTGCCCCCTTGGCAGGGATCGCAGCCGTCCTGGGTAAATTTTATAAGACTGCAAAGGAGGCGGATAAATGAAAAATCAATTCACCGTTTCATCCCTGATTTACGGGATCACTCTGTTTTTTATCACCTTGTCCGGCTTTGCCCAGATGCCCGTTTTTGAACGGTATCATATTTCAAACCTGCCCGGCCTGGGCTGGCTGGCCGATTTTTATATCACTCATCTGGTGCATTATGCCTTTGCCGCCATTTTAATCGCCTGGGGGGGATACAGGATGATGACGGGCCTGATGCTGAGAACCAAATTGGATCAAAAATCCTTGGTAAACACCTTTCTTCTGGGGGGATTGATCATTACCGGTGCCCTCATGGTGATCAAAAATTTTTCAGGGACCCCGTTTCCATTCGGGGTGATCATTGCCCTGGATCTTTTGCACCTCATGTTCTGTATGGCGTTTTTAATGTTTGGAGTCTACCAATTGATGAAACAAAAAAAAGCCTTAGCCGGTTAAAATCGTTCTTCAGGCTGAAGAACAAAAGCCCCTCTCCATGTTGGAGCTAACCGTGGATCGGTGTGCCCGCCGCTTTCAGGGCCACCTCGCCCATGATTTCCGCCAGTGTGGGGTGGGCATGGATGGTATGGGCCAGATCCTTTGCCGTGAGCCCCTTCTGAACGGCAAGGGTGGCTTCGGCAATGAGATCCGTGGCATGGGCCCCCATAAGATGCACACCCAGGATTTTCCCTGAATTTTTATCAATGATCATTTTTGCAAAACCCGGTAGTTCATCAATGGCCTGGGCCTTTCCAAGGGTTCTGAAATTGACGGTAAAGCAGTCGATATCAAGCCCTTTTTTTACGGCTTCGGATTCGCTCAGGCCCACGGTGCCGATTTCCGGCATTGTAAAGATGGCTCCGGGGATGACCTCATAATTCATGGCGCTTTCTTTTCCCATGGCATTTTCAGCGGCGATGATTCCTTCATGGGAAGCCACATGGGCCAGCATGACTTTCTGCGGGCCCAGGATGTCGCCAATGGCATAAACGCCTTTGATGCGGGTTTCCATGCGCTCATCCGCTTCAATCCAGCCCTGGGGGGTGGGGCTGAGACCGATGGTTTCAAGGCCCAGGTCCTTTGACAGGGCTGACCGGCCGATGCAGACCGCCATTTTTTCAGCCTGGATTTCCTCGGCCTTTAATTTTTTGGGGTCCTTGTTGTCGGTAAAGGGGGAGACGGCAAGGCGGATGGAAAGCAGGTCTCCTTTCATCTCGGAAGACTGAACCACGGTATCGCAGATCACCGTAATTTTCCGTTTTTTCATTTCCTTTAACAGGAGTTTGGAACATTCCTCATCCACCGAAGGCAGGGGAAGCAGCCGTGACATGGCTTCCACAATGGTGACCTCGGCGCCCAGGGCTGAGAATATGCAGGCAAATTCACACCCGATGACCCCGCCCCCCACGATAACAAGGGATTTCGGGATCTCTGCCAGTTCAAGGACATCATTGGAGGAAACAATCCGGTCATGATCAAAGGGAAAGGCGGGGA
>CAZAHK010000111.1:0-13206 GCA_964484555.1 uncultured Desulfobacula sp. | reverse complement strand
CTCCTTTACTCGTCTCAATCCCTTCGTGAATCAGGTCTTTTCCGTCCTTTTGTATTGCTTTAATGAAGCAACTATCAGAACAAGTCGTCTCAATCCCTTCGTGAATCAGGTCTTTTCCGTCAGGAGAAAAAGAGATGTCCAAAGACAACAAAGACAAAGAAAAGTCTCAATCCCTTCGTGAATCAGGTCTTTTCCGTCTAGGATTAATGAACTTAGGCAAGAAATTTGGTTACTTGACGTCTCAATCCCTTCGTGAATCAGGTCTTTTCCGTCAGGACAGCCTGGAAGTAATTATTGACCTGGCCATAAATGTGTCTCAATCCCTTCGTGAATCAGGTCTTTTCCGTCATAGAGACAGGATCAGAGAAGAAGATAATAAATGATTGGGTCTCAATCCCTTCGTGAATCAGGTCTTTTCCGTCTGATAAAATTATACTGTAGTATAAAAATAATTTGAGACAGTCTCAATCCCTTCGTGAATCAGGTCTTTTCCGTCTTGAGGATGTATCAATAACCATGAAACCATGTACGGTTTAGTCTCAATCCCTTCGTGAATCAGGTCTTTTCCGTCCGCGGTCTCTAAATCTGCTGTTAAACCAAATGGTTGAAACAAGCTTTCCGCGGACCGATGGAGCAAGCTCTGTAATTTTCACTTTTTACCTCCTTTCTGGGGTATGACATTATATGCAACCAAACGAAATAACAAATAAAATTTAAATTCCGCCGACCTGTTGAGCCGCTGATTTTCTTTTTGCCATGATTCCAACAGGTTGGGGTTATAATTAAAATCCTGCTCAGGGGTCGCGGATCAGCGGCCTGTTAATACACATAATACTCTTTGTCCGGATCAATAAAAATCCCATTGCCGATATTTTCAATGGTTCCAGCACACTTTTCACATAAAGGAAAATATTTTACTCCATCTTCGGCAGGCTCTATTTCACCTTCGATCCGGGCCTTCATTTCCATAAAGCGTTTGTCGTCCAATTTAACCTCAAAAATTGATTTCTGGACACGAATTCCGTAATCCTTGATAATTTTTGCCACCCGGCTTAGCCGTTTCGGGTCGGCAATATCATAGGCAACAATCATATCCATTTTAAATCACCGTATAATCAAGCTGTGTAATTTTAAGCCCCTGACCGGAAATGGTCACCTTGTTTATGCACCGGGAACAGATCTTATAAATTCTGACCTGATCATCAGCCAGATCAAGCTCCACCCGGCAGAATTTGCGGATCGACTTAAGGGCAATGTCATCAATGTCGCATTCGAATACTGATTTCTGGGTGTTCAGGCCATATTCCTTGAGAAATTTATGCATTCTTCTCAACCGCTTTGGATCGGTGATATCATAGGTTATCAGGGAGATCATTTCAGCATCAGCGGCTGGTACACATCCGCTACTCCTTCGATTACTTTCCGGTAATGGGCGGCCTGATAAATAATGGCATCCCCATATGTAATGTTTTTTTCCGCAGGCGGATAATAAAAGGATGCCGTCAGCTTTTTTTCAAAAGCGGCAATGACCCTTTCAAAGGCATCGGGGTTGAGCCTGACCGGGTATTTGCCTGTGGCCGGTTCAGCCGTGATTGACGAGGTGTCGATCCGCTGTTCCGGCAGATCAAAATTCCCCATGTCCCCATCACCCATTGTCATCATGCCCATGGGGTCGGCGTTCACGTCCGGCATGCATTCGTCCGGTACCTGCATCGGTGTTCCGGCAACCATCGGGGCTTCTGTTCTGAAATCCGACGGTTGCAGAATTTTAAGGTTGAAAAGGGAAAGCACGAGAGTGTCAACAATAATGGGCCTGAATTCTTCCATGAGGTCCAGAACCAGGGAATACCGTCCGTAATCCAAGGTGTGAAGAAAGCCGGGATATGGGTCCAGCCCGGCAATCCGAACGGCTGAATATACCCGGTTCATCAGAAAGGTATATAAAAGCGACAATACGGAATTGACAGGATCGGTGGGCGGCCGCCGGACCCGCTTTGTAAAGGTTGTCGGCTCGGTAAAGCCCAGATGAAAACCACTGAAATAAATGGCTGATCCGCGGCCTTCGTATCCCCGGACGCTGTCAATGGCGTCTGCATCATGGACCCCGCTGATCAGGTGCTGTATCTGTCCGGCCTTATGTCCGGCCTCCGGGATGTTCCTGCTTCGCTTCATGCGCATCATCAGTGTGGTCATATTGGTCAATTTCCCGGATACAATATTTTTTACCAGTTTCAACCCGAAGTTCCGGTCGTCAATCATCTGGTATTGCCTTTTGTGAAGGAAAACATTTTTGGATTCCGGGGATGCCAGCCGACCCAGATACCGGCCGTACCGGGTCAGAAAAATAGTGTCGATATTGGATTTCATCAGCATGCACAGAGCGCCGTGCGTGATTTCAATGTTGCCGAAAAGCAGAAGCTGATCCAGCTTATAGGTAAAAAGGGTGTTGTAGACATCGTTTCCTTTTTTGACCTGAAGATGCCTTCCTTCCTTGACGATTCTCGCTCCCTGGGTTTTGATATACACAATCATGGCTGTCTCCTTTGTTTTTGCTTCCAGCTTAGGAGACGGCCATGACAGGTTCAAGGAGTGCAACGTTGCAGTTCACAAATTGTCAAAGAGCAGCTCCGATTCCTGCCAATCAGGGCAGTTTCGGAAAATCAAAGAAATCGGTTTGCCCGACAAAGGTGGAAACGGTCTTTAAAATTGATTCTGCACCGGATTCCGACACCGGGCTGATCCCGTGGGCCAGAATGGACTGGTTCCGGTTGGTCTGAATATTTTTTATTTCTTTCTCCATTTTAAAAAACCGTTTGCCTGCCTCATGTCCCATGGCGCTCAGATACTCAAAGGTTGCCGTCTGAGGAAGTTTAAGATGCTTTGTGTACGGGTCATAATATTTTTTTTCAAACGTGTCCTTGAGGGGGTCCGGAATAATATGAAGCTTGACCTTTGAATTGTCACACCGGGCTACCTCCTTGAATATGATCTGGCCGTAGAGTTCAAGGGCTCTGTAAATACGGGCCGCGGCATCATCAAACCGTTTATCCGCCATTTTACGGCGGGCATTGTTGATCAGGTCTTTCACCAGACAATGGTCAAATACTCCTAGCCCGTCAGTTTTTGCCACCAGATCATCCAGGTGGGTTTTACAGGTTCTCGAAGATTCCAGAAATGACTCAAGCTCATTTGCCTGCCAGGTCTGGATATATTTTTCAAGAGCTGCCATCCCTTTCTCAAGATTGCGCTGGGCTGCTTTATGGCTGAACTGGTCCCACAGGAGAAACCCCTGGGCCAGGGGCAGAATAAAGCCGAAATAATTTTCTATTTTCGGAGGGATCTGCCGGTCAAAACCGGTAATGATCTCGATCACTGCTGAAAACCGTCGGCAATTAAACAGCGTCACAACCTGGCGGCGTTCTTCTTCAGCAAACAAGGCCCAGGGGCTGGCTTCGGAAAACATGATTTCATGCCCCTGCATCACAGGACCCAGCCCGTTTTTGTCCCGAAGAGAGCCGCCCACATAGTTAAACCGGTATGATCTTCCCAGAGCGGCCAGTAAAAGGGCAGCCGTCATGACCTTGGTTCCGCCGGTATAATCCACCATGATTTCATGGGGAGCAAAATTTGTTTTCCCGACCCTGTCAATACACTCCCTGGCCTTGCAATAACATTCATACAGGGAATTCGGATTTTCAGTAATCACAAATTCAACCGCCGGTTTTTTTGACATGGCACTTAAAATGGTATGAGAGATGGGAACGGAATCATGTGACGCCAGAAAAATCACCTTTTCCGGGCCATAGGTGGTAATGCTTTTGATGAGCGGGTCCGGGGTCCCGCCCAGGGACATGATCATGAGTTTGATGGGGTTGGGTTCCATTAACACGTTTCCTTTATTGCTTTTTCAACTATTTCAAGGAATTCCGGCATCTTTTTAGTGAACTCTTCAACCGGCCGATAGCTGATTCGCTGGCCGGCATGATTGATGTCATTCCGGTAGTCTGCCAAATTTTTGAATTCTTTGATCAACTCAGGGCAGGTCTTATAAAAATGAGTGAATTTTTCTATAATTTCATGGTATTCCTGTGCATCTTTTTCTGAGTGTTTCTCCGGAGGTTCCTTTGCACCCAGATATGCTGCATCAATGGCCAGCTTCCGGTTTTTGTTTTTATAGTCATCAGGATTTTCTCCGATTTTATAAATGAAATAGGTAATCAGGGTCTCCCTCAGAATGGTATAGCTTTGCTGGATCAGGTTATGCTCCAGGCACCATCGGGCGGCCTGGATTCCGTCTTTGATGGTGTGTCCTGGAAACTCTTTGATTTGATCTTCGATTTTACCCAGAACGGTTTTCAAAGGAAGGTTCAGCGGGTTGCTGAAATCATGGTTTTTGCAATTTTTCAGGGTTTGTTTCAATTCTTTAACTACTGAGCTGATTTCATGGCCTCGGCAGGTCGAAAGCGTTTTGGTGAATTTGTCAAGACTTTCTGCCAATCTCCGAATGGTGTGCTGGGACCTGTCATCGCCTTTGGTCTTGGTCAGGATGGATCTTGCGGAGCTGTTGGCAATGCTACTGATCTGTGCTGCGTCTCCGGATCCGATAAAACGATCGGTCGCCACTGACCATTCCATGAGCTGGTCAAAGGCAGTAAGATCCAGAACCGGTACGATTCTTTTTTCCAGCGGCATTTCCCGGACTTCGGCAGGACTGCCCAGGGCTTCCAGCGCCCCATAATAGATGCCTTTCAATATGGCCTGTTTCATAATTTTTGCATAGTTGAGAACCACAATCGCAAGCATTGGGATGGAACGGAACCCATGGGTAATATCAAATATGACTTCATCTTGGTGCCGGATGGAATCAAACACCTGAATAAAAATATCCCATATTTCTTTTTCATTGCTGCCGTCAGGAATAGGAACCTGCTCATATGTAAAATTTCCATTGATGTTTTGAATACAGGTTTCAAGTCCGGCTCCTGGAATTTTATCACCCGTTTTCCTATCCCTATGCCCATTGTCCTGCCAATTACAAAGGAAAGCCTTCTGGGTTGTAAAAATAATCACCCGGTCCTTTTCTAACCAGTCCATGCAATTCATCCGAATGGTGGCTTCCTGAACAAATCTCACATTTTCAATTCTTTCCTCCTGATGTTCATACGTGCATGGCGTGTAATCGCTGGTTCCCAGAAATGACAGGTAAAGTTTAGGCATTTTTATTCTCCATGTTTTTTATGGATTAATTTTTGCTTCGATCGTTTCGTTTCTTTCCTTCATTTTTGATTTACGCTGTTTTGAGCCCTCTGGTTTCCATTGACCTAGTTCTTCCAGTTTTTTCTTTAAGGCCGTATAGACAACATTTTTATAATTTCCAGACAGGCAGCGGCTAACCAGCGGTGAAATCTGATTCGGGTCGTTTTGAAGCTTTGTGATTTCTTCAATGATAATATCATCTTCAGACATATTTGCCTTTCTGTCAGTCTCTGCTTTTGCAAGAGCTTCTTTTTCAGCCAAAACCAACCTTTCTTTTTCTTTTTCAACGGCTTCAATGACCGAGTCAGCCTCCTCTTCTTTCAGGTGATCGAACAGCCCATACCCCACGGCTGTCTTTGCGCCCATACCTTCTTCAGTCAGTGATTTTCTGAAGGCTGTTTTTACCATGTCCGTCAGTTCCGGATATTTTTTATCTATCAATGCCCTAAAAATAAATACCGTATCTTTAGCCACGGTTAGAAATTTCAAAGGGGTGGGATTTAAATAATCACCGGGAGGAGTTGTATTCTTATCGTCGCTGTAATATTCGCCGTAGTGCGGATTCATGATATCCACATGAAGGTCTGGTATTTTTTCAGGATATGCATCCAGGAAAAAGATGGAACCTTTTTTAGCTTGGGTTCCGAAAAGCTGGGGAATATGGGTCCAGTCTTCTTCATCGTTGAAATATTGCTGTCCGGTTTCTTTATCTATTTTAATTTTTTCAGGCGAAATATCCGGGATCAACCCAAGGGTATGGGCAAATCGAACAATCCCCTTGATACCGGAAGCCGGAATATAGGGAATCCCCAGGTTATGGTCAAACACCATACTGACTTCATGCGGGTGGGTTTCACCAATACCGGTAATCAGAGGGGTTTTGAGTTTAGCCTTCAAAACGACAGCTTCATACTCAGAGGATAGGGATTTGCAAAAACCAGCCTGATCACAGTGTCTTTTTTCAAGGAGCAAATTGATTTTATCTTTTTTTGATTGTTTGTATTTATCATGATAATGGCTGACGGCATTATCTTTGTCGCCGCTATCATCGGATGCCTTGCACGCATCAAAACTGGAAATCGGTATGAATTTATTGTACCAGAGGCCAAAGTTGCCGCTGATCATATTCTGAGATACATCCTGCAATTCTTTGTAAAACGGATAAGTCATTATACCGCCCTCCTATAGCCCTGCGTTTGCATATCGTTTGACCCATTCGAGCAGAGCAAGGGTTTCCTTCTGGGCGGTCAGATATTCTGATTGTTCCATTCTGGAAATATCGCCAATGAACTCAGACTTGTCATCACTCTGTCCTTTTGCCAGATTATTTTGGCACAGCCACTCTTTGACAATCTTGAACATGGTCATGTGCTCATCCTTGCCTTTTGATATCCAGAACGCCAGAGCCTGACCAAATCCATTTTGAAGAATCATTGACGGCGCTCCGGCTGAGAAAGGTTTGAACTTGTCTTTTTTGTCTTTGGGTATTTCAAGAATTTTCTTCAGTGCAAATTCCGCTCTTTTCTGGCCCATCGTTCTCATTTTGCACCTCCATTAGTTGTTTCACCTTTCACCCATTTGATCTTGCAGATACCTCGACCAAGGGTTTCATCCCCGCCGATTTGTATAAAATCTTTGATTACATCTTCAAGATGGTTTTGAATTGTACCTGCTTGAAGGTCTTTCAATCCGGCTGACCGACTGTAATAAACAATAGAATACATAAACGAGTCTGCAGGGAGTAATTCCTGATAGCGTAAGGCTCCATCTTTTGCCGTCCCGGTTGCTGAATCAATTTTGATCTGGGTCTGGATTTCCGTGCAGTATGAAACACAGTAATCAAACATTTCATCCGAAATCAGCAGAAGTCTTTCAATATCGGGAAAGCCTTCGGGGAATTTAAATCCGGTATCCACCGAAGCAACACTCACGACTGCGTCTTCAAGGATAACCTTTTCCGGAAAAGTTCCGTTTAATGTAAAGGCATTTTCCTTGTCAAGAGGCGGAATGTCGTCAAAGGATGGAAACCCAGAAAATTCAAGATCATTTTTCAGCCGTTTCAATACCGAAGGGCAGGTGACCCAGACAAAGGGTGCTACATTGCTGCGCATGGGAAAGGCAAGGAGTTTGGCATCTGAAAAGGAAATGGCTCCTGGAAGATCGTCCTTGGCGCCTTCTTGCAGTTCATCATTCCCTTTGTCTGACCCAAAAATGAGATTAATGGTCTGACCCTGTTTTTCCCCCGCAAATTTCCGGTAATGATCCCTCATTGCCCCTTTGACGCCGGACGCCTGGATATGGGGCCAGTTGGTGTGTCGTTCCCGCTGAATCGGGAGATCGACTGCCGAAGTGGATGCTCCGCTGCCGGCATGGATTGGTGAAATGGCGTAAAATGTACAAATGGAAAACAATTCTTTTGTCAGCATGATTATGCCCCCTTTATGGTGATACAATTGTTATTTATTTTCTGGTTAAAAACGGTTCCGGCAGGAAAAAATCCCTTCATGGGTTTGTGAAAGCCTTTATTCAAATCCCATCCGCCAAAATAGAGAATTTTGCCGGTGGCAACTAAAGCCTCGTTTGCTTTTATATCTCCCTCAAGAATGGAAAGCGTAGCATACAGATTTCCATTATCGCTGAATTCCAGGAAATTGTCGGGAATTTTCTGATACCAGCCGAATCGCTGTTCAGCACCGATTTTTAAAACACCCTGGTCTTCAATGGGCAGGTTCAGATCTGTGCCGAAGATCAAAGCGACCTCTTCTTTCAGCCGGGCATGATTGAATGAATAAAGATGGCTTCTCCGAACCTTTCTGTTCCTTTCAAGTGCAATGCCGGTTCTTGATTCATTTTTAAAAAAATCCGTCCCTTTCTTGATCTCTATGGTTTTTGATGTTGAATGGAGGTCTTCTTTCTTTATCCACATACCGCCAAGGGACACCAGATTCCCGGTCTCGCCTTTGGCCCAGAAAAATTCATTGGTTTCCGATTTTAACAGACGGCTCTTCAAGGGTTTGCCTTTGATAATAGCTGTCTTTTCTTCCTTGCTGTCTTTTTCCATAAACCAGGAGTATGGGGCTGAAACATAAATCGTCTTTTCCTCCATGAATAAAGGACCAACCAAGCTGAAGGGCGCTATCATCCCTGCTTTTCCAATCACTTCAGATATTTCCGCCGGTTCATTGCCTCGACCATAGTCATCGAATGAAACTTTATTCTGGACCAGCACTGCTGTCCGCAATGCCCCGGAGAGGGTGTGGGCCGGGGGCGGAAAAACATGGGATGCCGTATGATTTTCTCCAAGATTCATGGGTGAGGAACCTTTGAAAAAAAGAGTGTCCACAGGTGTAAATTTATACCAGTGCATTGTCTTCACCTCCTTTGGCAGCCATGAATGCAGCCACAATAAGGCTTTCAGGTTTGAATTCATATTTGTTTTGTTTGGTGTTTTCAAAGACCGATATATCCGCCATTCTGGATGCAAAAAGCTTCTGCTGATCTTTATCACCTACTGACGATCGGTCAAGCTGCTTTAAAATCAGGGCCTCAAGCATGGGTTTCCAATTGTCATACTCCAATATGGCGTTAATCCCGTCTCTCAGTTGTTCCAGCCGGTACACGACCGATGTGGAAACCTGGGCCTTGTTTTTGTCTTTAACGGCATCTCCGATGGTTGAAAAAGATTCCCATGCCTGTTCGTCGCTCCATTTTCTCACAAAATAACGTGAGCCGCCGGAGCGCTTGCGCAGCTCTATGGCACAGGCATTTCTGCCTGCCCCCTCTTTTGCTTTTTCACCTAAAAGGTGATGGGCCTCTGTAATCATCTGGGTCAGGCTTTCCTTGTGATGGCAGATGAGAATCCCTGCCGATATGGATATATCTTTACCCCTGCCCAGATTGATGGACAATTTGCCCGGTTTCGGTGACCATGAATCGATGACATCTTCAGGGGCTTGCTTTTTTTGTATCCATTTATAGGTGGAAACATAATATTGCTGGATTGCTCTTGCGGCTGCAAGAGCTGTTTCCACCGGCAGCACCGCACAAACATCGTCGCCGCCCGCATAGATGAGGGTTCCCTTGAATTTTTCGATAATGCTTGAAACGCCATACAAAGAAAAATCTCCCAGAGATTCTGAAATGGCTGCATGAATGGCCGGAGTGACCAGTCGTTTGGACAGGGGTTTGGTGGAATCAAAAAGGCCCCGCCAGTTGTCACGGTATTTGGATTCGAATTCCGGTTTCTTTAAGCGCTCGACAATATCCGGATGCATGACCGAAGCCCACGTTGATCCGAGTGTTTCACCGTTGACCAACTTTCCCATTTTGTCACCATCCATCATCAGGATGGCAAAATAGCGGTCTTGATTGTCGGTTTTTTCATCGACGGCCTCATGAATTTTCTGAGCTATTTGATTTTTTTCTTTTTCTGACAAAGACCGACTCTGTCTCTGCTCTTCCCTTTCAAAAAAGCTTGTCAAAGCAATTTTGGTTGTTGAGGGAAAGCTTACTTTCTCTTTAAAAACGCTTTGAAGAATATGACCGGGATCTTTTCTCATGGTTTGAAATGCCATACGTTTTGTCAGGCATATGGAACAAAGCTTTTCATTTTCATTCAGGTTATAGCCAAGGCTGTGATCCTCGTCTCCATCCCACTGTTCTTTTAGATGGCGCCAGAAATCGCTGGTCCCTTTTTTGTACTCGTCTGCCGACATATCATTGCTGAATTTTTTGTGATGCAACACTTCAAACTCGCCGCACAGATGGCATTTTTCTCCTGTTTCCGGCAACCGTGAAATGGTTTTTCTGTTTTTGGAAACCGCCAGTGCCGCCTGAGCAAGGGAATGGCTGACAGAATAGAGTGCGCCCCGCCCTGACTTGTCATAGTGAGGTTTATCGGCAATGATTTTATTAAATTTTTCAAGCAGCTCGAACGGGTTTTCATAAAGGCTTTCAGGAAGGAGTTTTTCAATCTCAGAGCGGTCATCTGCTTTCACAAGATAAGCAGCCGACCATTGCAGGTCCCAGAAGGCTTTGTTTTGTCTGTCAAAAATTTCTTTAATATATGCTTTTTCTCCATCAGATAAATCTTTCAGCATGCCTGTTGCAGTATTGCAAATCTTTTCGCACAGACTTTTCCAGGCCGAATGAATATGGCTTTTGATTTCTTCTGCAATATTTTCAGCCTGATTCATGGGAATCAGAAAAAGGAATTTATTCGGAAAAGAGGCAATGTCTTTGGGCGGATTCAGATATCCATCCTGAGAAACCTTCCATTCTTGTTTGAGGTATTCATTGACCAGGGGTTGATCGATCAGCGAGGGATAAACAATATGATCCGGCCCCAGATTTTCAATGACCCAGCGCATGCCTTCAAAAGCCAGCCAGGACAGCAGAACCGATCCGGTCCAGTAATCGCGCAGCTTCCGGGCTTTTGAAATAAACGCCTGGACCGGTGTGATACTGAAAACCATCATGCCGATTTCAGATTCATCTCCCCCAAGCTCAATGCATGAGCAAAAGGCGGAACATAGGGCATTGTGTTGCCAGATAGAATGGTCCGGAAAACGTGTGTCTGCCGGAACCCGGTGCCAGAATCCTCCAAGACCGCCGACGTTCTGTTCCGAAAGTCTGAATCGAAGCACAAGGTGAGTATATAGAAAACGGGCCATTGCGAAACGCCCTTCTTCCCCTTTAAATTTATCCGAATATCCACCCTTACCAGCTTTTATTCCGATTTCTTTTTCCATGAAATCAAGAAGTTCACGGAAGATATGATCTGCTGTATTATGCTCTGGGCCTGGCAGTAAAATTTTCAGCCGTGCGGTTTCCGATGTGGGGTGGGTGATTACCGGATTTTCCAGAAAGTTCACAGCTCCGTTCTTATTCGGGTCCGGGCTGTACGAGGGGATTTGCCCGCGCTCAAACCCTGCTGCAATGCCGTCGGCTTTTTTCCAGAATTCTTCATTTGTTTTTTGAAGGCCATACTTCTCAAGAAATTGAGTTGATCTCTGCTCATGGCCCTGGATTTGAAAGATTTTATCAAAAGGGTCGTGCATATAGGCAATGAATTTCCTGTCCCAGTAACTTGTATCGGGCTTTTTAAATGTCATCTTGGGCCTCCGGATAATTCGATGATTTTTTGATTCATCTGGCTGCAGGTTTCAAAATATTTTTTCCGTTTTGCCTCATCATGATAGTTGTAAGGCATAAAAAGAATCTGCCCTTGATATTTTTCATCGGCAAGCTTGTTGACGTGAAGAAAATACGGTTTGGGGTGGCGCGCGCTACTCTTTCCGGTTTGGACAATTGGTTTTGCAATGAGCAATCTTTTTTCATACTTATGCTTTGGCTCCACGCTTAGTCGTGCATCTTTGTAAGCCATCCCCACTTCTGAAAGAGCATCTGCCCAGGTATCAAATTTATCGAATTTGTCGAATAAAATAGATTTGTTACTCAAAGAGGTAAAATCTTTAGGAGCAGATTCATCTTTAGCTTCCATGGAATTTAAATCTTTTACATACAACGAACCAAAACCATTACGACTTTTTGCACCGATACCACCATAATAAACAAGCATTCTGAATGCATTTTCAATTTCTTGCAAAAAATTTTTATTTTTGATGAGGCATATAATTTTGAATTTATTCTTATCTGGAATATGCCCCTTTGAATATCCTGTATGAAAATCTCGCAACCCGAATGCAAGGTAATCAATAATGCCTATAGTAAAATTCCCCTTGCTGCTTTTCACACGAAATTCTTTCCCTCTTGGAAGATTAGACAATCTTGGCTCGCAACTCGAAATCATCTGGAGTCGCAAATCAAAGCTTGCTTTTTTATCCGTTGATCCAAAGATTTCACCTTCCCGCTTTTTCATATCTTGCAGGTCATCACTGCCATATAAGGCCCGCCACCAGAACCTCAAAGCTCCCTTGATGGATGGAACTCTCAATTCCGCTTTCTTGGGATCAGAACCACCAAGAAAAAGCGGGGTGACGACTTCCACCTCGAATTCCTTCTGTTCCATTCCCTTAAATCGTGAAATGTAAAAAGACATGTCAATCTCCTTGCAGAATGTTATTCATATTTTGGCTATCTTTATATTCTTGATCTTTATCACAGACAAGATCTGCAACATTGCCGGAATCCTGTATTCTCAAATCACTATTTCCATTCTTTTCTTGTCCATTAATATGCCGTACCGGGTGTCCGGACGGGTGCCTGTGGCGGTGATTTCAAGTTCTTTTCCGGCGTAGGGGCCGAAAGCGCCCAGAAGTGCTTTATTGATTTTGCTTCTGAGGGACCGGTAGTTTTCTGTGGTCAGGCTTGCAATCCCGGAACTGCTCATTTCCTCAAAGGGGCGGGTGCCGCAGAGCCTTCTGTATAATTTTGAAATGGCCTCCTGGTTTTCTTCCAGGGCGGATATGTCCATAAAGCAGTCGTGGCAGCCGGTACAGGTGTCTGTTTCCGTGGGGCATTGCTGTTTCTGGATGGCGAAAAATGCGTATAATGCCATGTGGGTAGGCATCATATCCAGCTCAAGGGTTTTGTATGAAACCTTTCCGGCAGGCAGGCTGACCGTAAGGCGGGGCTCTTCCTCCTTGATCAATGAAAGCATTAAAGTCCCCGGATCTTTGGGTTCCATGAGCTGATCGGATGAGAGGAGATGTCTGATGGATACAAAAGGGATGGGAACCAGGATGACCTGGGCAAATTTTGTATCCTTATAATAGGGTCGGCCTTGGTGGTCATGCAACTCTATCTGCCGGGACGGCTTTGGGGGATAGAAAAAATCCCGGTTGCTTTCAAATTCCGGGGAGACCAGGACGTGATAGAGGCGGTCCCGGGGGCGGCCGTATAACTGGGCTGCCAGGGTCAGGCAGGAACTCATGGTTTTCCTGCCGCCGGCAACGGAAAAGAAAACCGATGTATTTTTTCCCGCAGTAA
>CAZAHK010000110.1:0-13455 GCA_964484555.1 uncultured Desulfobacula sp. | reverse complement strand
TTCTATGAAAGGGGCTATGGTTTCCAATTTGTCTATCCTTATATATTGGCCTTATCGTTTACCTGACCGTTCCAGTCTTCAGGTTTAGTCCTTTTTTGCCATCCGGGCAACGGCATCCATGATCTTGTCCATGCCGAATTTGGTTGCCAAGGATTCCAGGCCGATCTCCAGGTCTTCCTGTTTTTCCGGGTCTTCGGCGTCCTCTTCCCTTTCTTCCAGGATCAATGCATCATGCATACACCATTTGACGCACAAGGGTTCTTCTTCGCCTTCACACATATCACATTTCAGCGGCAGGCCGGAATCCGGTTCCTTGAACTCATCCCGGGACGGGCAGGACGCGCGGCAGAAAGAACACTCATCATATTCTTTGCCGTCAATGATGTATTTGTCTCTGCCGGCGCATTCAGCCACCGTGTATTCTCCTGCATAAACAGGGATATACAGATCTCTTATGGGTTCACGAATAATCCGGATGCGGGACCGGGCGGGATTATTGCTGCTGTATTTGGGTTCTGCGTGGAAGGCGGAGCAAATGACCTCACAGGCCCGGCAACCATTGCATTTATCCGCATCAATTCTTATTGTTTTTACGGTTTTCTTTTTTTTATCGCTGCTCACGGTTCTCATATCCCCCCCTCTAATGGTTCTCTTTCTGAGCCAATTTGACCGGGAGCATCTTCACTCTCCGTCAGTATTCCCCTGGATAGGAAGTCTTTTGCCACGTAATCCAAGCCCAGTTTTTTTAAGGCGTCAATGGTCGGGATACCGTCATTGTTCCATCCCTTGAATTTGTAATAGGTGTCTAAGAGTTCTTTTTCGAGTTCAGGGAACCGTTTTTTCCAGTGGTTTTCCGGGGGTTTCTCATCTTTTCGCCTCATGCCCCTCCGGATATTGATGGCCCTGACCAGGGTCCGATACCGCTTGGCGGCCTGGGATAGTTTCTCCTCATCCATTTCGATTCCGGCGCCGGCGGAAATAAATTTCGGATAATTGTGTATGTGATAGGGGGGTTTCAGGGGGAATGCCGACAAACCGGCGCATTGGCCCAGGGCGTCATCAATATAATGCATCCGTTCCTGCCAATCCACAATATCACAACACATGGCCACGGTCGGATAAAAAGGCATTGAGTTTTCACCGCGGATTTCCCAGTCCAGGAAATATTGCTTGAACTTTTCATCCGGGACCTGGAACCAGTCCTTTACAAATTCTTCTCTTTCTTCCCGTGTGGGAAAAGGAGCCTGGGGAAACTGGCCTTCAATCTGGGTAATATTGATTTTTTCTCCGGTACAATACATGAGATAGTAAATAGGGTTGAGCATTGACAATTTGAGCGGGAGCTGCTCGTGTTTCTTGATATTGTTGTGGACATAGGTATCCGCCCCCTTGCCGATCTCTTTGGCGGCCCAATGGGTCCCGTTGGCCAGGATATTGCCGATGCCTTCCCGGCGGACGATTCTGTCCAGAAGCCAGTAAAATCTGCCTTCATTGTCTTCCGGCATTCCCGGAAAGTCCTTGTCGGTTAAAATACCGCCTTCCAGGAGTTCCAGGGCAAAGGCCATGACCTGGGGAGCGGAAAAGCCGTCCACGCCGTACTCGGTGGCTTTCTGAGCTATTCTTAAACCAAAATCAAGGTTTGAGAAAGCCCCCATGGTATAGGTCAATTTTGTGAAGCATTTCATCATATAGGTCGGCAGGCCCGGCATGGAAATGGTTGCCCCGCAGGTCATAGGGCAATTATAGCAGGAAATCAGTCTTACCCTTGCCTTATCCAATGTCTCGGTCCATTCCCTGGCGACATCATCGGTCCAGAACCCTTTCCGCCGGACACGGGAATTTCCCCAACTGAAATTCTCAGTATGCCATTTTTCATCATGGACCTTCATCTCCTGGGGTGACCCAAGCCCGGCCAGGATCGGCATGACTCCGGGAATCGGATTGGCATTTCTAAATTGGATATAGTCCATCACCTGGTTGCAAAGCCCTATGAATTCGGCAGGATTCGCAACATTGACGTCCCGGGTGCCGCGCACAACAATGGCTTTCACCCCTTTGTCACCCATAACGGCCCCTATGCCGCCCCGGCTGGCGCTGGATCTGCCCTGTTCAATGGAGGCAAAATAGACCCTGTTCTCACCGGCCAGGCCGATGGCCGCTATCTGGGCTTTGGGCTGTTTCAATTCTTTTTTAAGGAGTTCAGCGGTTTCAATGGCGCCCTTGCCTTTCAGATGAGCCGCATCCCGGATCTCGACGGTGTCGTTATTGATCCACAGATATACCAGTTTCGGGGACTTACCGCGAAAAATGACCTTGTCATACCCTGCATATTTCAATTCCGGCGCAAAAAATCCGCCCATCATGGAAAATGCCATGAGGTTGGTCTGGGGAGATATGGTGGAAACAATGGTGCGGTTGCAACCGACAGCCGGTGTGCCGCACAAAAGCCCGGCGCTGAAAATTAATAAATTTTCAGGAGAAAAAGGGTCTACCTCGGGCGGAACCCTGTCCCACAATATCTTGGCATTCGTACCCAGGCCCCCCAGATAAAGCTCCGTGTCTTTCGGGTCTGTTGCGACCTTTTCAATGTTTCCCCGGCTTAAATCCACTTCCAGATTAAACCCTGTCTCTGCATACCTCATTTTTTATACCCCTTTTATCAAAATCCATGCTAAACGCTTTTAATAACAGACTGACTATTCTCCTTGGCAAGAGGAATCATTCTTATCTCCAGCACAATGTAACTATATATAAGCTACAAAATAACTACGTGTCAAGAAAAAACCTGAAATTTTTTACCACATTGACGCCACCACCAGGATCACCAGAATCTCGGTTCCATTGTTCAGAAGACTGTGGGCAGAACCCGTGGGAATCCAGGTGGCGTCTCCCGGGTTGACCTGCCGTTCTTCATTATCCACCCGCATCAGACCCGTGCCGTTGGCCACAAAATAGATTTCCTCCATGGGATCCACATGGGATTCGATCTCCTTTCCCGGTTCCAGCTTTGCAACAGCCAGAAATCCCAGCTCCTGAAGGGTCCTGCGATCCAGGACCATCTGGGCGATGGCCCCTCCATGGGCGCGATAAGTGGTTTCCAGCACTTCTTTATCATTCAGATTCCGCACAATCATGATGCCTTTTTTCTCCTGTAAGGGTCATTCAAACCAGGTCAGGATTTCATTGACCGGTTCCCGTTCGGGTTTAAAACTGGTTTCCAGGGCTGATTCGTCTTCATAGCCAAGGGCAATGGTCAAAAGGACTTCTTTTTCCGGCGGGATATTCAGGCTATCCTTGATATCCTCCCCGTAATCCGTCACAAGCCCGATGGGACAGGTGGAAAGGCCCTTGGCTCCGGCCGCCAGGAAAAGATAGGAAACCGACAGGCCCACATCCAGATACCGAATTTTCGGAAACAGCCTGTCCATGAGGACGATGATAGCCACCGGGGCTCCGTAAAAAGAGCAGCTTCCCTCTTCAATGAATTGATTAAAGGGAATGTTGAGCCGGTCAATATCGGGCTTCATGGCCTTTGAAGCCTTTCTGCTGCGGTCGGCAAATTTTTCAGGCAAGGGTTCAGTCGTACCGGGTCCGCAGGTGGTCTTTTTTGCAGCATGCACTTTTTTCAGGCGGCGGACCAGCCTGTCCTTTTCTTCCCCATGGACCACGACATATTCCCAGGGTTGCAGATTGATGGCCGACGGGGCCTGGCCCGCGCATCGGATCAAATCCTCGATATCGGCCCGGGAAACCGGTTTATCCGAATAATGCCGCGCGCTTCTTCTTTTGTTCATCAAATCTATGATATCCATCCTCACCCCTTTTGTTCCCTGGTCATTCCGGGCGCTGTTCAGGCAAGCTTTTTCCGGGACATGGGCTCAATCCATACCTCATCACCAAATGCATCGGCCAGATGTTTTTGAAGCTGTTCCATCTCCTGCATATCTTTTGTTTCCACAACCAGATCCACATCATCCAGGACTTTCAGCTTGCCGTATTGCCTGAAAATCTCAATGGCGGCATATACATCGGCGGTAAACCACCCGTTCATCCGTTTTAAGAGTTCATCCCCTTTTAACGGGCCTTCGATGGTCAAATCCACCTTGCGATTCTTTGCTTCCCAGCCCACCACAGCCTGGCGCTTGATCACAGGCCGGACCGGGTCATGCATGGCCGCACATTTAAACCAGAGCATAGCTCTTTCCATTTTGCATCTTCCTTAAAAAAGAGGATGGTTCAGGACCGAAACACCCGGCCCTGAACCATCATTTGCCTTGAAACGATTATCTATTCCGATACGGAATCAGAACAGACCCCCTTATTTCTGGGGTTTGCCCAGTACGGAAGCAAACATCTCATCATTCCACATCATGGAATCGGCCACATTCTGGCGGAATTTGATGAAATCAACCGTATCCTGGCCCGTGATCTTCTTGGTATTGAAGGCGCCGAATCCAAGGAAGGCCTCGCCCGACATATTGGCGGCCAGCCAATGTCTGTGGTCGTTTTTCATGGTATCCCAGAAGAATTTCTTTTTCTGGCGGATACCGTCGATGGATTTGATCAGGCAGCCCGGGAACAGGTTGGCGAATTTCCAGATAACGGTGTTGACCTCTTTGTCCAGAAGTTCGAAATCAGCATTGGCCTGGTGCTGTTTGAGGAAATCACGACCGGCCTTGAGTTCGTCTCCGGTTTTGGTTTCGCCGTAAACAATTTCTCCATCCTGAACATAGGTCTCGGTGATGATGGTCGGGTTCCTCACCCATTTGCCGTCTACCTTCAGTACGGGAACAACCTTGGAAAGCATGCCTTTTGCTTTCATTTTATAAGCTGACCACATTTCACAGGATACGCAGTTGTACATGGCGTCTTCTGCCGTCAGGAACCAGGGAAGGAAGTCGGAAGATCCGCCGGCAGGGGCGGAGCCGTGTTTCGGGCCTGCCTGGCCGAAGATGGCAAGGTCGGAAGAAATGGCAAGGTCACAGGCCAGGCCGATTTCCTGGCCGCCGGCCACCCTCATGCCGTTTACACGGCAGATAACCGGTTTCTTACAGGCCAGAATGGCGTCCACCATGTGGTTGAACAACTCCATGTATTGGCCGTATTCATCACATCTTTTTGAATAGAACTCAGAGTATTCCTTGGTGTTGCCTCCGGTGCAGAAGGCATAGGGGCCGGTGCCGGTAAATACGACGGCAACCACTTCCCTGTCCAGGGAGGCGTTTTCAAATCCCGCGATCACGCCCTTAACCATATCCGTGGTATAGGAATTGAACTGTTTGGGGTTGTTGAGGGTGATCCATGACACATAAAGCTTGTCCACCACATTCCCTTTGGGGTCCGTCAGCGGTTTTTTTTCATACATCACACAGGGCGCTTCCGTCCCCCAATACGGGTTCCGGTGCAGGCTGTGATCCTTGGGTTCGTTTTCTCTCGGCATCCATTCTAAAACCATATAGTCCTCCTTTTAATACGCTTATCGTCTATTCATTGATTGGTTTATCCGACATAACCGCCATCCACGCCCAGGACCTGCCCGGTGATATAGCTGGCATCATCGGAAGCCAGGAATACAAAGGCCGGGGCCACTTCTTCAGGCTCTCCGAACCGTCCGAGCTGGATCCGGCTTTCATAGATCTGTCTCAATTTCTCATCGGACTGGAGTTTCCCGGTCATTTCCGTCTTGGTGATGCCCGGGCAGATGACGTTTACATTGATGTTGTAGCGGCCCAGCTCCCTGGAGGCGGATTTCGAGAACCCGATGATCCCGGCCTTGGCCGATGCATAGTTGATCTGGCCGACGGTTCCGAAAATCCCTGCGGTGGAAATCACGTTGATGATCTTTCCGTATTTTTTTTCCTTCATGTAACGACCCGCTGCCTGGGTTGTATTGAAAGCCGCCTTCAGATGCACGTCAATGATATAATCCCAGTCTTCTTCGGTCATCTTGAGAAGCAGGGACGGCCTTGATACGCCGGCGTTGTTCACCACGATATCCACCCCGCCCAACTGCTTCACGCATTCATCCACCATGTTCTGGGCGCTCTTATAATCGGCTACGTCCGCTGCTATGGCAACGCCTTTTCGTCCCAGTTTTTCAATTTCCGCAACCGTTTCCCTGGCTGCCGCATCATTTGAATGATAATTCACCAACACATCAGCCCCCTCTTTTGCATATAAAAGGGCGATGGCTTTTCCGATGCCCCGGCTCCCGCCGGTGACAATGGCTTTTTTTCCTTCAAGTTTCATAATCTGGTTTCCTTAAATAACATGAATAAAAATCATCAGTTAAAATCCGGTATCAGGACAATTCTCTGGTCCGGCGACTTCCTATGGGCCTCTTCAAAACTCTCGACAATGCTGCTCATGGGCCGGGTCTGGACAAAGCCTTCAAAATTGATTTTTCCGCTGGTGATCATGCTCAATACGGACGGATAGTATTCCGGCAGGCATCCCCAGGTGCCTATCAGCTCTGCATCAAAGGCCATCAGCCTTGAGATGGAGAATTCTACCTGGTGCGGTCCGAATCCTACGACAATCATTTTGCCGGTGAAGCTGAGCAGAGAAAGGCCCAATTCCTGGCCCGGCTTTGTTCCTGAAACCTCAAAAATTTTCCAGCCCGTGGAGGCCAGGCCTTTTTCTTTTCGATAGCCCTTGAGGATCTCTGAAATTTCCTTGGAGGTCTTGCCCATGGAATTGATCGCAAAGTCCGCACCGTTCTTCAGCATGGTATCCAGGCGCTCCTGATTGATATCAATGGCAACAACCGTGGCTGAGCCAAGCGCTTTTAAAATCTGGACCATATATTGACCGACGCCGCCCACGCCAATGACAATGACATTGTCCCCCACCTGGACATCGGCGCGTTTTGCAGCCTGAAACGGGGTGGTGGCGGCATCGGCGACAACCGCCAGTTTTTCAAGCGGAATGGCCCCACGGTTTTTAACCTCACAAAGATCAATGGCCGGTACCGGGATGTGGCTGGAAAAACCACCGTAGATACCCATGCTGTTCCCCGGCATTTTCTGCTCCAGACACCTGTTGCCGCGGCCGGTCTTGCACAGATAGCATTTCCTGCAAGGCATCACCGCCGGGATAATAACTTCTTTGCCGTCCCATGCCTTAACATCATCGGCGGCAGCCACCACCCGGCCGGAAATTTCATGGCCCAGGGTCAGCGGCGGCTTGTTCACCGTGGGCACTCCCTGATAAAAATAGCCCAGGTCCGTATGGCAGATACCGCAGCCGGCCACTTCAACCAAAACCTCTCCGGCCTTGAGTTCAGGCACATCAATCTGTTTTTTCTCCAGTTTGCCGGGAGTCACCTGCCCTGTTTCCCTGTCCTTTTTATTGGGGTTGACCATCTGCCAAGTCCAGATTTTTTCAGGAATGTTTCCCATTTTTTTCTCCTTTATCTTATGAATTGACCATTTCTCTTCCATCAAGTCCGGTTTTTAGGAAGTCTGCCGTCCGGATAAGCCAAGGCCGGGCCGAAAAACGGTCGGACCGCTTTTCAACATTTTATAACCTTAACCTTTGTACCGATCCATTCCGGCGGCAGATAGACGCGTCCACTGTTTCCGCTGGAGTTGACCGTCTTTTCAATCATCTCTTCACCATAAACTTCAAATTTGACTTTTCGACGGGCATAGTCCGCCTCAAATTTTTCTTCTTTATCGTCATTTATTGCCATGTTGCTTTTAACTCCTGTATGCAAGCAAGCCGGTATAGCCTCGCCGGCTATTACTTAGATACCTAATAGATACATTGCAGCTACATGTCAAGTTTTTTTTAGGAAAGTTCCAATTCCCGGATCCCTAATATATAGTTGATCGATCAACCAGATTATTCTGATTTTTATTGCCCAAGTCCAATTTTTTCCTTGACATGGTTTCTTCCTTTTAAATATAGTTAGGGTCATAGCTGATTTATAGTTACATTATGACACTAATATTTGAAAACCAAAACACGGAAAGGAGGTGACATCGGGAATACAATTATATATATGAGGGTAACTAATTAGTTTTTGGCTCCACCATTAACACTTTTAGGAGGTCAACAAAATGAAAAAAATCGCGTTACTGACTTTTTTAAGCCTTTGCCTGGGTGCAGTTTTTACCTTTAATGCATTTGCAAAAACCGAACTTACCTATGCCAGTTTCTTTCCTCCCACCCATGGTCAAAGCCAGCTTGCCGAAAGCTGGTGTGCCGAAGTTGAAAAAAGAACCAAGGGCGAAGTGGTCATTAAATTTTATCCGGCCGCCTCTCTGGTAAAAGCCCCCCAGACCTATGACGGAGTTGTCAACGGGATTGCGGATATCGGATTTACCGTTCTTGCCTATACCGGCGGACGATTCCCGGTTGCTGCCGCCATCGATCTTCCCATGGGATATAAAACCGGTGTCCAGGCCACCAAAGTCGCCAATGCCGTTCTTGAAAAATTCCAGCCCAAGGAATTCGATGATACAAAAATCATGTACCTCCATGCCCATGGTCCCGGCCTTCTCAATACAACCAAGAAAAAAGTCATCACCCTGGACGATATGAAAGGCCTTAAAATTCGTACAACCGGCGCCAGCGGAGCCGTCATCACGGCTCTCGGCGGGTCACCGGTGGGAAAGGCCATGAATGAAAGCTATGAACTCTTGCAGAAAGGCGTTGTGGACGGATCTCTTCACCCCATAGAATCCAACAAAGGCTGGAAACTGGGCGAAGTTGTAAAATATGTGACGGAAAACTATTCCACTGCCTACACCACTACTTTCGCCGTCATGATGAACAAGGCCAAATGGAATGCATTGACCCCGGAAAACCAGAAAGCCATTAGCGAAATCAACGCAGAATGGGCTCTCAAACATGGAGAAAGCTGGGATCAGATTGACAAGGATGGTATTGCCTTCCTAAAAGAAAAAGGCGGAGAAATGATGCCCCAGACTCCTGAAGAATCTGCAAAATGGCAAACCGCCGTGGCTCCCGTCCTTGACGAATATATCAAAAGCGTCAGCGCCAAAGACATTGACGGAAAAGCAATTGTGGATTTCATCAAGGCAAATTTGTAATATTCATATGATTTCATACTGAATGGCCTTTTTGCCATTCAGTATGAACTGGCTAAAAAAAATCAGCAGGATAATGACATGACCCTTTTTTCTAAAACACTGGACAAATTTTCCGACATTTTAAAAATCATCGGCGGCGTTGCCATCACCGCCATGATGGCCCTGACGGTATTTGACGTCGTGGGCCGGTTTTTCAAGTACCCGATATTCGGTTCCATTGAAATCATCGGATTTTTAGCCGCCATAACGGTTGCCGCGGCTTTGCCCTATACCCATAAAATGGAAGGGCATGTGGGCGTGGAGCTTCTGGTGCGTCTGCTTCCCAAAAAAATTCAGATCGGCATCAAGATCATCACCCAGACCCTGACCCTGTTCCTGTTCACGCTCATCACCTGGCAGATGTTTCTTTATGCCAGGGAGCTGGATAAAACCGGTGAGGTTTCCATGAATCTGGGCTTTCCCATACACTATCTGGTGTACCTGATTGCCTGCGGCCTTGTGGTGTTTTCTGTGACCATCATAGAGACGATTATCGAAAACTTTATGAAACTGAGGGAAATTAAATAAAATGAGTCCAACTACTATTGGCATCATCGGCCTTGTCATCATGATCCTCATGTTTTTTACGGAAATGCCGGTTGCATTTGTTATGGGCATTGTCGGGTTTATCGGATTCAGCACCCTGATCTCTCCGGATGCAGGCCTGGCCCTTTTGTCCAGGAACGTGTATGAAACTTTTTCAAACTATGACCTCACCACCATCCCCCTGTTCATCCTCATGGGACAGCTCGGATTCAATTCCGGCATCAGCAAACGCCTATATGATGCAGCCTACAAATTTTTGGGAAGCACCCGGGGCGGTCTGGCCATGGCAACGGTGACCGCCTGCACGGCCTTTGGTGCCATCTGCGGCTCCAGTCCGGCAACCGCCGCCACCATGGCAACGGTGGGTCTTCCGGAAATGAAACGCTACAATTATGATGACGCCCTGGCCACCGGCTCCGTGGCGTCCGGAGGCGGTATCGGCATGATCATGCCCCCCAGCGTCGTCCTCATCATTTACGGCATCCTTACCGAGCAATCCATCGGCGCTCTGTTTGTTGCCGGAATTATCCCGGCCCTTCTGGTTTGTGTGCTCTTCATCGTTACCATCTATATCCAGTGCAGGATAAACCCTGATCTCGGACCGGCCGGTGAAAATTTCTCCTGGGCTGAAAAATTCAAGGCCCTTCTCGGCCTCTCCGAAACCCTGATCATTTTTGTCACGGTCATCGGCGGTATTTTTATCGGTCTTTTTACGCCTACGGAAGGAGCCGGTATCGGTGCTTTTGCCATATTGGTCCTGTCTATGATCAGAAGGCAGATATCCTGGGCAGCCTTTGTCAAATCCTTGATGGAAACCCTGAGAACCTCCTGCATGGTGCTGATGCTGATCACGGGTGCCGTTATTTTCGGAAAATTTCTGGCCGTCACCCGGATCCCCTTTGAAATCGCAGGATGGGTCAGCGGACTGGATATGGCGCCCATTCTTATCATGGCGGTCATTATCGGTATATATTTTATCGGCGGCTGCTTCATGGATTCGCTGGCCTTTGTGACCCTGACCGTCCCGATTTTCTTCCCGGTTGTCCAGGCCCTGGGCTTTGATCCCATCTGGTTCGGCCTCATCATTGTGATGGTGACGGAAATGGGGGTTATCACCCCGCCCGTCGGTATCAATGTCTATGTGGTTTACGGGGTTGCCAAAAATGTGTTAAAGGAAGAGATTCCCCTTGAAACTATATTCAGAGGCATCTTTCCTTTCCTGATTGCCGTTATTGTCGGGATTTTCCTGATGATGATCTTCCCGCAAATCGTTCTTGTTCTGCCCAATCTTTTGTATCAATAAGACCTCATCTAAAAAGGCTGAAATCTTTTGGATTTCAGCCTTTGCCGGTTAATCCCTGGCTGCATTAAGCCTTTCCTGCATTAAAAATATTGCAACGGTATTCTTTTTTGCCTGGCGCTAATACAGGGTAACCATTGAAAATCAGGGCGTTTCCCAAAGGACGCCGCATAAAAAATATTGCACTTCACTATGTTAACGTCCAGGCCCTTTCTGGAAACCGGCCTCCAATGGCTGGTTTCCGACCTTGAGCCGCACCGGAGTTTCCTGGCACAGGGCTTGCTTTAGAGGTCTTCCATGAATTGGATCGGATTTTAAGGAACAATGACTCACAATTTTATGGAGGTGTAGGGTGACAAAGCATTACAGAATTATTTTATTCATGGCCTTATTGGTATTTGCGGCAGGCGTCTGGATGGAGCCTGCCTTTGCCGGTAAACTTCAGGATGCCATTGCTTCGGCCCCGGCCGGCACGGAAAAAGGCCAGATCGATGCAAGCAAGCCGGCAGGATTTCTCGGCATTCCCGGCGGCCCCCAGGTAAATCTGGTGGTGGCTTTTTTCTGGGCCCTGTGGGTGGGCTGGATTTTCTCCACCGTGGGCGCCTTTGGCGGGGTTATGGCCGGGGTCGGGCATATGACGGTATTCGGGCTTGGGGGATATGCCAAATCCTTTAAGGAAACAGCTCCTTCCCTGAACAAAGCCATTACCGATTCCATCCGGGGGTCCAACCAGTATCTCGTAGGTCTGTCCGCCCTTATTTCATCCTTTAATTATTATAAAATGGGACGGCTGGTGGTTCCTCTGGCCATTGCCCTCGGCATCGGCTCCATTCTGGGCGCCTGGGGGTCTGTTACCCTGACGGCGGGCAAACTTTCCTTTTCCCAGTACCAGGGATATTTCGGACTCTTTGTGCTGGCCCTTGGCGTTTATCTTTTCTATGAAACCTCGTCCAAGGGTCAGGCCAGTAAAAAGAAAGCCAAAGCAGCCGCAGACGCCTTTGAACAGACCGTTAAAAAACAGAAGAGCGGCGAAAAAGTGGACATCGCTTCCATGGGCGTCAAGGTGACCCAATTCTCCTTAACCCAGATCACCTTTACCTTTTACGGGGTTGAGTTCAAATTCAATCCCCTGATTCCGCTCCTGGGCGGAGTGGTCATTTCCGCCGTGGCCGCATTCCTTGGGGTCGGCGGCGGCTTCCTCCTGGTGCCCTTTCTGACCAGCGTGGCCGAGCTGCCCATGTACCTGGCCGCCGGAACATCGGCCCTGGCCGTTCTCATCAGCATGATCACCAGCATTGTGACCCTGATTTCAAAGGGGGTTCAGTTTGACTGGGCCTTGATCGGTCTTGAAATGATCGGTATTGCAGTGGGTTCCGTGGTAGGACCCAGAACATCTAAATATTTTTCCGACCTCTGGCTCAAGAGACTGTTCATTGTTCTCTCCTTGTATGTCGGTATTGATTATGTATTAAGAGGTTTCTTTAATATCAAGGTATTCGGCGGATAACAATTAACAGGCCCATGGCCTGCAAGGAGGGCTCCGGGCTCAAAGCCCGGAGCTTATAATATGAATTCATTCAGCACATTGATCCTTTTTCTTGATCCCTTTTTCATCGCCCCTTTCCGGATGGTGTCCTCTCCGGCTCTCGGGTACCTTCTCGGGACGGCGGTCCTGGCCCTTCTATGCTTTATCCTGGGAGATATCTCTGCCATGGGCGTTAAATTCTTAAACCGGAAATACATAAGAAAAATCCAGAAAGACATGGACCGCCACCACCACCTTTCCGAAAAGGCCCTCATGATGGGGGACAAAGAAAGTTATAAAGCCGTCAACCGCCAGGCCCTGGATGCCTTTGGCCATTCCTTTTCCCTGGGCGGGGCGGTGTTCTGTGTTTCCATCTGGCCTTTGCCCTTTGCCCTGGCCTGGATGGACTCGCGCTTTGCCCATGCCCCCCTGGAAATGCCCTTCAGCCTTCCCTTTCTCGGCAGCAACATCCATTATTTTGCCTCTTTTATTTTGATCTATATTGCTGTCCGGATCATGGGCTCTGCCGCCATCCGCCGTTTTTCATGGTATTCCGGCTTAACCGCCAGGCTGGCCGGAACCAGTGAATCCCCTGCCTGAAAAATAAATTCCGGCCGCTGTCCTTTCTCAGGAAAAACCTTCCAATCTCCATGTAATCCATGAACTCATCCAGTGGCAGATTTTCGGATATGAGCACTGATCCGTCTTCACGTTCCACAATGTCTCTTCCGACGATGAAAAGAGGTTTACGGCAGATTTCTTTCCTCTTCCGTCACGCTTGGCTCGGTAGAAGCTTTAAATCCGAAAATATGAAGCATCATGTTTGTTGATCTGTTCAACAGAATCACCAATGGGTAGGCCAACCGTGAGAGCCGATTGATTGAGGGAGCCACAAGACAGGCAAGTTTTTCCAGATTATTTAAAATGGATCTGCCTTATATCTGCATGCCCTTATTATAGAATGTTGCAGATACTCAATTTACCGA
>CAZAHK010000109.1:0-13540 GCA_964484555.1 uncultured Desulfobacula sp. | reverse complement strand
CGTATTGGTATGACATGATTTTACCATCCCTGTTTCAGGTTTTTACATGCACGGGGCATTATGCCAAAAACAGGGAGGATTATCCAGGCTATAATTTATTTTTTGCCGCCGCCGTTGCCACCCCCATTGCCGCCGCTGTTGCCGCCCCCGTTTCCGCCGCCGCTATTCCCACCGCTGTTACCATTGGAATTGCCCTGGCCGGAACTCTCACTGGATTTTCCCTTGGCCTGGCCTTGGGAGCCCGAGGCAGAGCTGCCGTTGCCCTTGGACCAGCCGGTTTTGAGATTCCTGGCCGTGGCCGCTTCCAGGTCCGAGCCCTCGTTTTCCATGGCAGCGGTGCGGGTCCGGTTCAAGACGCCCTTGGTGTGGCCCAGCCCCAAGGCGCCGGGATGGACGCCCAGTTCATGGGCGATCTGGCCCCATCCCAGGCCTTCTTCCCGCATGGCCTGGATTTCTTCGGGCGATACCCCGGCAAAGGCGGCCAGTCGTTCATCGGCCAGGGCCTGGACCGCTTCATAATCGGCCAGAGCCGTTTCATAGGCAGTCTGGGCCGCTTCTAGGGCTGCTTCGGTGGCCGAAGGATCGGCAGACAAGGCATCATAGGCCGCTTTGAGGGCGGCGGTTTCATCGGCCTTCTGTTCTGCGGCGTCCACGGCTGCCAGGGCGTCGGCATCGGGCTCCTGAGCCGTCAAGGCCGAAAGCTGCTCAATGCGCTGGGCTTCGGCAGGATTGCTAAAAGCCGGGGCTTCGCCGTCCACTTCGGTGACCGTATCGGCCAGGGCCGTGAAGGCGAAAAAGGTGATCATCAGGAAAAGGCATAGGGCCGGGTAAAATTTGAATCGACGGGTCTTCATAATATTTCCTCCTTGGGATGGTCTGGTTCTTTCTGGGTGAATATCCGGACATCGGCCGGCAGGGTAAGGGTCTGGTCCTTGACCTGGATGACGGACCCCAGATCGAACCAGCTTACCCTGACCCTGTGGGGCGAAAGGGCCGGGTTCAGGTCCAGAATCTGTTTTTTAATGGTTTTGGCCCGCTGTTCCGCCAGGGCACTATCATTTTGCACATACACGACAATGTGCAGGATATACCCGTCCGTCACGGGCAGATCCCGGCCGATTTCCGACAAAACCGCCAGAGACGCCAGGGTGAGTTGTGCAAGGCCTTTTTCAAACCCGATGCGGGGGGCCACCCTGATCCGGTCGCCCAGGGTCACGGGCTGAAATCCCAGGTCGCCGTTGGCCGTAAGATGATTCAAAGCCTGAAGGGCCAGGGTTCCGGAGGGATTATGCTGAAGATAGGCGGTCCACATCCGGTTTTCCTCCCGGACCCGGCCCAGGTGCTGAAGGGCCAGGGCAGCGTTAAAAAGGGCTTCCTTCTGGTCCGGCACCCTGGCCAGGACCCTGTGGTACCGGTCCAGAGCGCCTTGCCAGTCTCCCTGTTCCAGATAATGATGGCCGAGATAGAGATGGGCCGGAACAAATTCCGGGTCCAGTTGCAGGGCCTTTTGGTAACTAGTTTCTTCGTTCTGGGGATCCTGGCCGGCCCAGTAGGCCACGCCCAGCCAGAAATGGTAATCTGCTTTGTCCGGAACCTGTTCAACGGCTCGCCGGAGGTGGAAAAGGGCCTGGTCCGGGTTGTTCCGGGCCAGGAAATTGCGGCCCGTGACATAATTGAATTCCGCCTCCTGAAGCAGGGGATTCCAGAGAGGCGGAGTCTCCCGGCCGACCCAAAGACCGGCCGCGAGAATCAAAAGGCATACCAGGACCGGGGCCCATTTTGCCGGGGTAAAGGTGAGGGTCTGGGGCCGGGACAGGAAGCGCAGTATCCGTTGGGTTCGGCTGGGCTGTCTAGGCCTTAATTGTCCCATGATCCTTGTTGCCAGATCCGCCGGTACAGAAATGTCCGGCAGGGACCGAATCCCCTGGATGATCTTTTCATCCGGGGCGTCCACGCCTTGCCGGTCCAGCGGAATCTTATGGTTTTTGGATGGGTTCATCGCTCTATTTCCTTAATTTGTCCCTGAGTTGTTCCAATCCCCGGTGTATCCTCATCTTGGCCCCGCTGACCGATATGCCGAGGCCGGCAGCCACCTCTTTCACGGGCAGGTCCTGCCGGTAGCGGAGGATCAAGGCTTCCCGGTACTCCAGGGGAAGGGTTCCCAGGGTTTTATAAATATGCTTCATTTCTTCCTCCTGATCCCCCTGCAACGCATCCGGAACCTGGGGTTCCCGGAACTGGTCCGGGCCGTCCGGTTCCCGGAAGATCCCGGCCCCTCTTTTCTTCTTTCGCAAAAAATCCCTGGCAAGGTTCAGGGAGACGGCATAGAGCCAGGAGAAAAATTGGTTGTTGCCATGATAGGTGTGGAGCTTTTCATAGGCTTTTAAAAAGGCCTCCTGGCTTAAATCCGCCGCCTCTTCCAAACCGCCCGCTGTGCGGGCCATGAGGTTGAAGATGGGCCGTTCATATTTTTTAATCAGGCATCCAAAGGCGGCCACATCCCCGTGAAGGGCTTCCGCTACCCGTTGATCATCTGTCACGCCATCATCCATGGAAGCTCCGGTTTTGTCCATGAGGAAGCTTATCCTCGTTTTAATGGGATATATGAACGGGGACCCGAAAGGGTCACAAAAAAAATGCAGGGTTACAAATTTTCCAGGATCATGGGGTATCCAGGGTGAAAAAATGAACCAGGTGGTCGGCAGAGATGATCCGGTCGTTGACCTTGACCTGACCGGCCGCACCAAACCAGGAGATCCGGATCTGACCTGTGGGGAGCCCGGGACGGGTTGAAAGCAGGGCTTTTTTCACGGCTTTTGCTTTTTTTTCCGATAAGACCGGGGTGTTTTTCTCATAAACCACCACATGGAGCACGGTTCCGGGGTTGTCCGTGAGAAACCGCCCCAGAAGGGTCAGGCTTGGTAAGGACTCCTTTTGAACAGCCAGGGTTTCCGGGTCAAAGGTTACCTGTTTCAGGGTCAGGATGCGTTTGCCGATCCGATGGTTTTGATAGGTGAAATCCCGGCCCTCGTTGAGAAAGTCAGCGGCCTGCTGGCTAAAGGCCCCGGAGGGGTAATGGTCAAGATAGCCCTTCCAGGCCCCATTGGCCTCGGCCATGCGCCCCAGGGTGCGAAGGATCAGGGCCCGGTTGTACAGGGCCTGGGGATTGTCCGGGACCTTTTCCAACAGCCGGGTATACCCGTCCAGGGCAGGTTCATATTCACGGGCCTTCATCCGGTTATGGGAAAGAAAAAGAAGGGCCTGCCAATGGTGTTTGTCCACGGACAGGGCACTGATATAGCAATCCCTTTCCAGGGCCGTTTTTTTAGCTTCGGCATAGGCCATTCCCAGCCAGAAATGGTGGTCTGCCTGGTCCGGAGCAAGGGAAACCGCCCGGGACAACTGCTCCACGGCAGAGGCCGTTTTTTTTGGATCAGGTAGAAACGCCCGAGATAATAATGGGCCGCCGCATCGGAAGGGGTTTGGGCTACCCGCTCCTGGAATTCCGCTACGCCCTGGTCGTATTTTTCCCCTTGCAGATAATATTCCCCCTTGATCTTGGAACCCATGGTGGTCAAGACCCCTGGGCCGGACCGGGCTGCACAGCCCGTGATAAGAAAAATAAAGGCAATGATCCATATGCGCGGCATGATTCCCCCTCTATTCCCTAGAATTGATCGTCATTCTTATTTTTAGGCCAGGGCCCTCGCCTTTGTCAACCCCAAACAAAAGGGCTGTAAACGGATCACAGGCATTTTCTTGACAATTTTCCAGCGATTCCCTATTGTCAAACCATCGCTCATCCGGTAATAAATGACACAAGGTCTGCGGCTCATCTTCATGCAGATATAAAATCAATAAAGAGTATCGTTCATGAAACAATGTCCGTCCTGCGGTCAGATTCTTTCTGAAAAAATAAGCCTGTGCCCGGCCTGCGGCGGACATGCGGCAGAAGGATTGAAGTATATTGACGATTACAAGATTCTGGACATCATTCATGAAGGCTATTCCTCCCTGGTGGCCAAGGCCGTCAAAGACGATGAATCAGCCCCTGTCACCATCAGGCTCTTCACCGATGCTTCGGGCGTAGATGACAAAGTTGCCCAAAGGCTCCTGAATGAACTGGAAGCCCTGAAAAAGCTGCCACCGGACCATTTTGTGGCCCATTACGCCGTCAAAAAAACCAGTGACGGCCACTGGTACCGGGTCAGCGAATGGGTGGAGGCCGAGGACTGGGGGTCCATCTTCATGTCCGGACGGTTCAATGATCAGAGAAGCCTGGTCAAGTTGTTTTACAATATTGCCTCGGCACTGGACCTGCTCCACAAATATGACCATTTCATGCCCTACCTGCTGCTTGAAGATATCCTGATTCCGGCCGACAGGACCGACGACCTTCACGTTAAAATCAATTACAAGCTTTCAAGATTCCTCAATGCCAGGGCCACCCACCACGGCCCCATGCTGGAAAAACTCCTGGAATGCCATCCGGACATCATCCATAAACGGGCCATTGATTTTCGAAGCAGCGTCTGGTCCCTGGGAAAAGTGTTCCTGGAAATCATGACCCAAGATCCCGATCTAAAGGAATTCTCCCTGAAAGCGGCCGAATCCAGGGGTATTGAACCGGAACTGGCCGTTCTCATCAAGGTCATGCTGGCCGAGGACCCGGATATGAGGCCCCAGACCATGGAAAAAATCGTTTTTGCCCTGGCCCGGATTCTCGACCGCCTGCCCTATTCCGATGCAAAGCTCCCGGGTCAGCGAAAAAAGCACAGGGTCATCAACGATCTCAAATGGATGAAAAAAGTCATCTTTCTTCTGATTTTCATCATTATTGCCATGATTGCCGCAGCCGGCGTTTCATGGATTTACCTGAAATCCGAAACCCGGCAGGCGGAAACCGTTTTGTCGGAATTTGTCGAATCCCATGCCGGGTCCGTGGCCTTTGTCCTGGTGGAATACCGGTTGTCCGAACAGGGAAGGGTTATTTTCAGAAACAAGGTGGAAGGCACGGCCTTTCTCGTGGACAAGGCGGGATACCTCATCACCAACCGCCATGTGGCCTGCCCCTGGCTGGATGACGGGTCGCTATTCAAGGCCTATAACCATTACAGCCAGGATACAAAAAATATCACCTTTGATTACCGGATGTTTTTATGGTTTGAAGGGGCCAGGGCCTTTAACCGCCTGCCCGCCTTTCAGGACAGCCCGGAATTGAACGATCTGTATGATCTGTCTTCCGCCTACAGCACCGGCGGGCCCGGGAATTTAAGAATCGCCGGTGTCCCCAGGACTTTGGCAGGCCCTTCGGAGATGATCCGATCCCCTTTTATCAATGATTTTGCGGTTCTGAAAATCGACAATCCGCCTCCCGGCCTGAAACCCCTGCCCCTTGAAACCCGACTAAAGGCCGAAGACATCAAACGGCTTTCCCTGGTGGTTATCCTGGGCTTCCCCCTGGGAAACCAGACCCAGTATGACAGGATCAATACCAGCATTACCCGGGGCCATGTCCGGAGGACCTCAAGGGATATCATCCAGGTGGATTCCTCCATCTACAAGGGAAACAGCGGTGGACCGGCCGTCAGTTCCGACGGACGGGTCATCGGCATTGCATCGGGTGTGGTCACGGATCAGAACTCTGGAAATTTCACCGGCGCCACCCCTTTGTCGGATTTCGGCCTGATTCTGCCCATTTCACGGCCGGCAAAATTTATTGACCTCATTAAAGCGGGCCAGCCCCAATGGGACGGTGTCCTTGATTTTTCATTGCCCTCAAAGCTTGAAGAGATCACCAACCTGGCCCTTGAAAACGAATATAAAAAGGCTGAAGAGCTGTCGGAAACCATGCTGAAAACCAGTAATGATCCGATTCTGCTCTTTGCTTCGGCCATGCTGAAATTTTGTAACCATAATTTTGACGGGAGCGCTTCTTTTTTCAAGCGGCTTTGTTCCATGGAGCCGGAAAACCATACGTCCAGACTGATGCTCTATGTCATGGACTGGCTCTCGGACAAGGACCAACCCGATGCCCTGACCCGCAATCTTTTTGACATGGACTGGTACGATGCGGATGAATATCTGGGATATCTTGCCCGTGTGCTGAAAGACAAAAAAAGAATGGAAAAAGGCCTTATAGATTATGAAAACCTGTCGGAAAAAAGCTGGCGCCTCTTTATGGAGGGGCTGATATCGGAAAAGGCCAATGAACTTGACCATGCCCGGGAAATGTTTGAACAGTCCATCCTGACTTGTGATATCGATGACTGGGTCTATTTTCTTTCTTTTTCACGGCTGAACCGGATCAGGGAAAATTCCGGCAAAGGCCGAAAAGACAAGGAGGCCCGTCAAAAGGAGACGGAAGCCTTTATTCAAAGGGCAAAAGACTACAGAAAAGAGGCTGCCGAGGTCAAAGAAACCATTGCAGCTCTGATCGACCAATTTGAATCGGGCACTCCCAGCCACGAGGAAAACGTCGAAATCCTGGAAAAACTCATGGCTCTTTCACCGGAAAACCTGGCCCTGCTGGGAAAAGCTGCCTTTTACCATGCCGAGAAAGGAAACCGCCGGGAAGTGGTTGACCTTGTTGACCGCTATTTCAGCCTGTCTTCCCGCGAAACGGGCCTCAGTTTAAGCCTGGGACTCCTCAAGGGGGAAAGCCTGGCCCTGGCCGGAGAGAGAGCGGCTGCCGTCGAGTACCTCAATACCTTTTACAAAAGCATCCGGGATCCCTTTTACCGGGCCGTCATCAAACATCTTCTTGAAAATACCAACGAGGATCTCTTAATCCGGCTGGCCGAGAAAAAACCGGAAAAGCTGGTCACCCTTCATACGGCACTGGGATTGTGGGCCGAAGGGGAAAACCATCCTGAACGGGCCGCCCACCATTACAGGGAAGCCCTCAGCACCTATCTTGACACCTGGAATGAATATTCCCTTTCCCTGGGAAGACTCGCAGAATTGAGGAAGGCCCGGAATTGATCCGGGGTTAACGGTTTTCCTTTTTTAACCTGATCCAGGTATCCAGCCGTTGTTTGACAATTTTCTCATAGCCTCGGTCATTGGGGATATAAAACCGTGTGCCCTCCAGAGCCTCCGGCAGATAGGACTGGGGAACAAAGGCATCCTGATGGTCATGGGCGTATTTGTAGCCTTCCCCATATTTCATTTCTTTCATGAGCGTTGTCGGGGCATTGCGGATATGGAGGGGAACCGGGGCATAGCCGGTTTCCTGAACCTTTTTTCTCACCTCTTTATGGGCCATGTAAACGGAATTGCTCTTGGGCGCCGTGGCCAGGTATACGGCCGCCTGGAAAAGAGCATCCTCCCCTTCGGGCGGCCCCAGCATGCGATAGGATTCCGACGCATTCAGGGCCATGGTCAGAGCGCCGGGATCGGCCATGCCGATATCTTCGGTGGCAAACCTCACCATTCTTCTGAGCATATAATATGGGTCGTCTCCGGCCGAGAGCATGCGCTCCAGCCAGTAGATGGCCGCATCGGGATCACTGCCTCTGAGGCTTTTGATAAAGGCGGAAATGATATTATAATGTTCTTCTCCGGCCTTGTCATACAAAAGGGATTTCTTTTCGACCGCTTCTTCCACATCCTGGACCGTGATCCCGGCTTTCCCGCTGAAATGGAGGACCACGGTCTCAAGATTGGTGAGGGCAATCCGGGCATCCCCGCCGCAGACCCCGGCGATATGCGCCAGGGCCTCCTCGGTCAGGGTGGCAGGCCCAAGGCCCAGGCCCTTGGCCGAATCCGTCAAGGCCCGTTTCAGGATGCTGAGAATGCTTTCCAAATCAAGGCTTTTCAGGGTAAAGACCCGGCACCGGGAAACCAGGGCCGGGATGACTTCAAAGGAAGGGTTTTCCGTGGTGGCGCCCACAAGGACGATGAGGCCGTTTTCCACATGGTGGAGAAAGGCATCCTGCTGGGCCTTGTTAAACCGGTGGATTTCATCCACAAACAAAAGGGTGCGGCCTTTATATAGGGTCCGTCTTTCCCTGGCCCGGGCAATGATGTCCCGGATATCCTTGACCCCGGACAGGACTGCGGAAATCTCCACAAACTCCGCCTTGGTGGCCCGGGCAATGATCCCGGCCAGAGTGGTCTTGCCACATCCGGGCGGCCCCCAGAGCAACAGGGAAAAGACCCGGTCATCCTCGATGGCTTTGCGCAAAAGACTTCCCTTGGCCGTCAGATGGTCCTGGCCCACAAACTCATCTAGGGTTTCAGGCCTCATCCGGTCGGCCAGGGGCCGGAAAAAAGAACTGTTCCGGCCATGGCCGGAGTCAAAAAGATCCATCGGTCTAATTCGTCCCCTGATCCCGTTCTCTTTTTTTCTTGCTGTGTTCTTTTCTTTCCTTCCCTTTTTTCCGGATATGCCGTTTCTTTTTCTGGAAAATTCTTTCATCTTCCTTTGATCCGCCGGAAAATTCCATTTTCCCGGTTTTTTCCCTGAAATACAGTTTAATCGGCGTTTTTTTCAGAGGGACCATGTCCCGCAACTGATTGACAAGATAGCGTTTATAGGAAAAGTGAACCCCGTCCGGGGAATTGACGAAACAGACAAAGGTCGGGGGTTTTGAGGACACCTGGGTGGAATAGAAAAATTTCAGGCGGCGTCCCTTGTGCATGGAGGGCTCGGTTCGGCGAACCGCATCCTCGATGATCCGGTTCAAAAGCCCGGTATTGATCCTGTGGCAATATTCTTCATGAATGCTGACGACCTCATCCAGGATCTTGTGGCACCGCTGGCCCGTCAGGGCGGAAATGGTGATGGCCGGGGCAAAGGATAAAAATTTGGATTTAAACCGCAGTTCTTCCATATAGTGTTTGACATCTTTGCGCTCTTCGTCCAGGAGATCCCATTTATTCAAGAGGAAAAGGGCGCCGCATCCCCTGTCTTCGGCATATCCGGCAATGGTGATGTCCTGGTCGGTAATGCCTTCGTCCGCATCGATGAGGATCAGGGCCACATCACAGTCATCCAGGCTTTGCAGGGATTTTAAAATGGAAAATTTTTCGATTTTTTCCGTGACCTTGCCCTTTCGCCGGATGCCGGCCGTATCCACCAGAACAAATTTTTTGCCCTTATGCTCGATTTCAAGCTCAATGGCATCCCGGGTGGTTCCGGCCTTTTCATCGACCACCAGGCGCGTTTCCCCGAAGAGACGGTTGGCCAGGGAAGATTTTCCCACGTTGGGCCGGCCCACAATGGCAATCCTGATCCGTGAATCCTCTTCCTCGTCTTCCGGTTCATATCGGGGCAGGATGGAAACCAGGTCATCCAGAAAATCCCCCACGCCTATCCCGTGTTCTGCAGAAACCTCGTAAAACTGATCAATGCCCAGGGAATAGAATTCGGTAAGGCCGTTGTGCTGGCTATAACTTTCAATTTTATTGATCACATAGAACACAGGCTTAGAAAGCCGCCGGAGAAAATCCGCCAGCTCAAGGTCATAGGGAGACAGCCCGGTCCGGCCGTCCAGGATAAAAATGAGGACATCGGCCTCATTGGCCGCCAGGGTTAACTGGTCCTTGATCCGGGAGGCGAAATAATCATCATCCGAGCTTAAAAACCCGCCCGTGTCAATGACCGTGAATTCAATATCATTCCATTCGGCGTCGGCATAGTGCCGGTCCCGTGTCACACCGGGGAAATCATCCACCAGAGCCTGTCTTGAATGGGTGATCCTGTTGAACAGGGTGGATTTGCCGACATTGGGCCGGCCCAGAAGGGCTACAACGGGTTTCATACATCAATCTCCAAATAGGTAAACATCATATTGCCTGTCTTATACAATATATTGAATTATTTATAAATAGTTAAGATGGGGGCCGGCCTGCCTTATCTGGTCCAGGAAAACAGGACGGAACCAATGGTCAAAAAGACAAAACTCATGATCAGGAGGATGGCGACTTCAGAGGATACATCGGAAAGGGTGGCCCCGTCATTGATGATCTTTCTTGCGGCATTCAGAAAATGGGTCAGGGGCAGCAGCTTTGCTGCCTGTTGAACAAAGTCCGTTGCCCCTTCAATGGAAAACCAGACTTCCGATAAAAACATCATGGGCCAGGAAATAAAATTAATGATGCCGTTGGTCAGTTCCTCATTGGTTCCCCGACAGGCCAGAACCAGCCCCAGGGAGACCAGGCAGAGGGTTCCTGAAAAAAAGACCACCAGGACATCCAGATAGGACCCGTGCATCCTGAAGGAAAACAGGAGATCACAGCCCAGCCAGACCAAGGATGAGCTGATCAGCATGATCAGGACCCGGGACACCAGTTGGGCCGTCAGGTATTCAAAGGCCGTGACCGGGGTTGCCTTAAGGCGCTTCAAGACCCCGATGCGGCGGTACCGGACAATGACATAGCCCACACCGAACAGGGCGGAAAACATGATATTCATCCCGAGAATCCCGGGGAAAAGCCAGTCAATATAGCGGATCCGGTCCCCCCGGACCTCCTGCCGGATCACTTTTGAAGCAAACCATTCTTCAGGGACCAGGGATTCCCGGACCATTTTTTCCAGGACATATCCCTTGGGGGAGGAATCATTGACCCAGTATTTCAGTTCCGGGCCTGCATTTTCCAGGAGAAGGTCTATTTTGTGGTGGGTCAGTTTGTCCAGGGCCTCCTCCCGGGTTTCAAAGGGCACGATCTTTATATGCTGATAGGTTTTAAGCTTGTCCGGAAGGTGAAATTCCTGAAAAAGGATACTCTTGTCTTTTGCTGGAAACACCCCGAGTTTATAGTCTGATCCCGAGTCGGAACTGAAAATCACGCCAAACCCGGCCACAATCAGAAAAGGGAACAGGATATTCCATCCAAATCCGGCCCTGTCCCGGAAAAATTCATAATTTCTGGCCTTAAAAAGAGCCCATATTCTTTTGAAACTCAATGGATTATTCCCTTAGATACTTGCCGGTCAGTTTTAAAAATACGGATTCAAGGTTTTGGGGACAGCCTTCCTCCTGGCAATGGGTTTCAATCAGGCTTTTCGGCGAGCCCTGTTCAATGATGCGGCCCTTGTCCATAATGGCAATGGTATCGCATAAATTTTCCGCTTCTTCCATGTAATGGGTGGTGAGGATAATGGTTTTGCCTTTTTGATTGATGTCCAGGATAATTTCCCAGATATGCTTTCTGGCCTGGGGGTCAAGGCCGGTGGACGGCTCATCCAGAAACAGAAGTTCGGGGTCGTTCAAAAGGGCAAGGCCCAGGAGAAGCCTCTGGCGCTGGCCCCCGGAGATTTTATGGTTCATGTTTTTCCGGATATTGTCCAGCATGCACATATGGATGACCCCTTCCACAGGCAAATGTTTATGATAAAAGGCCGCAAAGGTTTTCAGAGTTTCCTCCACCGTGAGAAAGGCCAAGAGTTCCGTATGCTGGAACTGGATGCCGATTTCCTGGTTAAAGGTCCTGTCCCGCTCCCCTCCCTTATAAAGAATGGTCCCGGCATCCGGAGGAATAATATTCTCCATCATTTCCACGGTGGTGGTCTTTCCTGCGCCGTTGGGCCCCAGAAGGCCGAAACAGCTCCCCTTGGCAATGGCCAGGGAAATCCCGTCCACGGCTGTGTAGCCGTTATAATGCTTTTCCAGGTTTCGAACTTCAATCATATTGGGGTTGCCGGTCATTCCAAATACACCTGATCTTTCTTTGTCATCATGGATGTCATGATCTTTTGGGCTCCACTGTATGATGATATTAAAATATTTACAAGCGCCAAAATGCTTGACAATGGGGCAGGCTTTCCATAAACCGGACCCTAAATTTCGTGCATTAAAGAGTCTTTTGCCTTGGGAACAAAAGGCTTTCTGATGGACCCGGTCATTATTATATCGGAAATGGTTGAGATGGTTCGGAAACTACTGGATAAGGTCGCACAGAACTAGCAGCCTTGCTTACGCAGGCATAAACTCAGGCATAAACATTGATGTCCAATCTCTGTTTTTTCAGCCTGAATTCTTGTTCAAGCTCATTTTTTTCCAGAAGATATTTTCTCTCAAGCTGTTGCGCTTCATGATTTTTGCGTTGCTCCAATTCCGAATTCTTTCTCTGGTAATCGGTTTGAAGCTCTTTTGCCTTACTGGAAATATCTACCGTATCCCCGGACTCTTTGATTTTTTCGGAAGAAGCGGTTTCAAGATCGGAATCGGATCGGTTCGAATTCGGCACATTCAGTTGAACCTGATATCCAGATAAGTAATTTATGCCGGATGTAGTGTTCAACATGTTGTCCTCTTAACCTAATGGTTTTGGCCCTTATCTCCATAGATGGATTTCCATCTAAAGCAATCCATTACATGCTCTTTTCTATGAATAACGCCATATCCCTGAAGAGTCAATAGGAATTCTAATTCCTTGGAATCTTTGACCTTAATGCAAATATAAAAAACCGGAAGAAATTTGGAGCAAATATCTGCTGCTCAAAAATTCTTCCGGTTTTTTAACCGGAGTAAAAATGGCGTCCCCAAGGATACTCTCCATTCACCCCAACTCCAGGATAGAGCTGATTCCGAATCGTAATTTTTTTACGCTTCAAACATTGGAACCTAATCAAAAGCCCACTGAAACCATTATAAAAATAAATCTTTGAACATTTTCTTGCCTATCCTAATTTTCCCATCCAGACGCATAAATTAAAAAATCAAAAAGCGTTTTCCAAATAGAACCCTTAAACCACTTCTGAAATCAAATCTGGACGGTTGGACGATGTGGACGATGATTTTTTCAAAACTTTTTTCAGATATCCGGTAAAGGTTCCCCCGTTCCATCATGATACCGTCCTCAATGCTGGCAATTCCTGAATAAAACCCCGCTAATCTTGAGCCTCATCAACCCTTTATATATTTGATTGGCCTATCATGGACGGTCAAGAAAAATATTGGACGATGGCTATTCTTTTCAAACCAACTGAAATCATTACGTTTGGACGATGATTGACGATTGGACGATGATTTTTACAAAACTTTTTTACAGTCATCCAGTGAAGGGTCCCACCGGCTTCATGATGCTGGTACTGTCTGCCTGATTATCCCTGCTTTCTCAAGAAAGTATCCAAGGCCTCAATCAACACCCCGGCCACATCCAATCCATTTTCATTGGCATACCTTTGAACCCTTTCAAAAATCTGACATGGCAGCTCGATGGTTAAAGTCTGGGTAAGGTCCTGGCACTGATTTTTTATTTCTTCCAACATTGGGGTCCCTTCTTTTTTGTCCTTCTGACTTTTTACACGGACACCGGCATAAGGCAAGAAAAATTATAGAGCGTGTGCCTCATCCACCCTACACCCTGTCCTTTTCCTATCGGTCAGGTTGTAATCCTGCCCTATAAAATCCTTCCAGTGCCAATAATTATAGGTGTCTTGGTGTAATCTGCCCCCGGTGTGATTTTGTACCAGACATCCGAGTTTTTCCAAGATACTCCCTGGTTTTGGACTGGTTTCAAAATCAATAAAAACAGGTTTCTACACGTATAGAAACCTGTTTTCCCTTTTACGCACCAAAAACACGATAAC
>CAZAHK010000108.1:8488-13581 GCA_964484555.1 uncultured Desulfobacula sp. | reverse complement strand
TCCTTAAATTTTAACAGGTATTATTTCATTAAATGAATATCGATATTTACAATACGCTTCGCGACAGAATCATCTATCTTGACTATGCACCCGGCCATATGCTCAAAGAACAGGAACTTGCCGGGGAATTCGGTATCAGCCGGACACCGCTCCGTACAGTTCTGTTTCGCCTTGAATGGGAGCACCTGGTAAAAACCCTGCCCCGGACCGGTATTCTTGTCATGGAGCTGGAATTGAACACCATTACCCATGTCTTCCAGGCAAGGCTTGAACTCGAATCCGTCATCGGCACCATGGCGGCAGAACGGTTTACAAAAGATCATTTCAGCCGGTTGGACGAGTTGATGCTGGAATGTGAGCACCAGTTTGACCCTAGAAATCCAAAAACCTTAGCCTCTCTGGACATGGACGTCAAACGGCTTTTCTATGATGCCGCAGCCAATCCTTTTCTTACGGAGATCTCTGAACGGCTCTATTGCCTGACCTTTCGGCTCTGGTATTTTAACCTGTTGAAAATGAACGCTGATGAATGGAACGCCGAAGTCATCAGTATCAGGGAGGACCTGCTTTCTTTGTCCGAACTGCTCAGAGCGGATGCGCCGAAAATGGTCGGAGAGGCAAGGAAAGATCATCTGCTGAAGCATTTAAAGAGAATCAGATCCAAATTCCTAAACCTTTCTGCTACCCATTGACCCGATATCCCAATTCAGAATATACTACAAGCAGTTATACATTAAACGAAGTCCCTTATAGCTCTTTAACCCTGGGAGGAGGATAAAATGGTCCCGACAATTAAAAAAATTCTTTATGCAACAGACCTTTCCGACACTGCGAAATATGCTTTTGGATATGCCGCCGATATGGCAAAACATTATGACGCCATGATTACCATTGTCTATGTCATGGAGAGTATGAACACCATGATTGAAAACCAGGTCAGGGATATGGTCGGAAAAGAGAAATGGGAATCCCTGAAATCAGAAAAAATGAATTATCTGAAACAAAAAATAAAATCTAAAATTGAAGACTTTTGTACGGACATGGAATCCAAAATCGATTCCTGCAGTCTTCTGGTAGAGGAAATAAGAATCCCAAAGGGAAACCCGGCGGAAGAAATTCTGAATGCCTCCAAAGAAATCAATGCGGATATGATTGTCATGGGAAATTACGGCCATAATATCCTCCAGGAAGCACTGATCGGGGGGAGCGCGAGGACCGTGGTCAAAAACAGTGAGGTACCGGTCCTCCTTATCCGGGTTCCCAAAGCATAAATCAACCCAGCCCTCAGACGATTATCCGTCTGTTGCAGACCCCTGTACAGACAAGGATTTATCCCTCCCGAACCATCTCCACGTGAGGGATGCCATCCTCCAGATAAACGTCTGAGGCTTTTTCAAAGCCGTAAACGGCATAAAACCTCTCTAAATAAGCCTGAGCACTTATTTTGATACCCATACCCGGCCAGGTCCGGCAGGCCTGATCCACTGCATGTTTCATCATGAGATGACAAAGCCCTTGCCCCCGGCTCCTTTTTGAAACCACCACCCTTCCAATACCGGGCCGGTCAAAACTCAAACCGGGCGGTAGAATTCTTAAATATGCAACCAGTTCTCCATTTTCATTTCTTCCTGTCAGATGGAGAGTATCAGGATGCCGGTCCTTTTCATCCAATTCTCTATAAGCACAGTTCTGCTCCACTATAAACACGTCCACCCTCAACCTTAACAGCTCATACACTTCATCGGTGCCAAGCCTGTCAAATGTTTTTGTTTTCCATTCAATCATTTGTATTGCTTTTTTCCAAGGGGTTCTTGTTTTTAGTTCATACGAACAGGAATAAATGCCCTGTTGAATACTGCCGAATGATAACGAAATGATACGTACTTCCGGATCATGTTAAAAAAGGAGGTTTTTATGAAACCCATAAAATGTATGCCTCAGAAAATATCCAAGCTTCTTTTAGGTTCTTTGATGCCGGCAGCCGCCATAGCTTTGGTCATTATCGGCATTACCCTGCTTCCGGTATTTGGATTTATACTGGCAGTGCCGGTGATTGCACTTTCTTTTTATATTTACAGCCTCAACCTCAATGACAAGTGCGAGATTGATCTTTCCTGAATTCATCCATGGAGCGGCCCCTTATGGCTTCTGCGATCTCAAAGACATAATCATAAATATGAAGCCCTTTGGAGGAAGCAATGATTTCCCCGTTTTCAACCCCTATCTGAGCGGCACAATATTGTTTCATCATTTCAATGGCGGCCAGGTTGGCCGGAAACCCGCCGAATAAATCCCAGGAACGGAAATAGGGGAAAAAATGCAGCTTTCCGTCCTGGATCCGGGTATCAATATGGCGGAGGCAGGGGGGGTCCAAAAGAACCATGTCGGAAGGCTGGCCCACCTGAAGTATCATCTGATTGTTCCGGTGTCCCTTATTTTTATAGGTCCAGATCATGAGTTCCATCTGGTTGATAAAATAACGCCCGTCCGCTTCGATTAAAATATTCCGGTCTGCCCAGATTTCTTTTTCCTGGACCAAAATCTGGGTCAGCCGTTTAAACTCATCCGGCAGATAGGCCAGGTTGCATTTGCAAATTCGCTGCCCATAGGTATAGGATTCCCCCTCTTTTTCCTCTCCCGTCATCAGGTAAGGCAGATAGTCATCCAGATAATGCTCATCCACCGGGTCCGGAAACCCCAGGAGGGGATTTACCTTAGGTAGCAACGGGATAGTGGCGGGGTGGGTGATATGAATGGTGATATAATCAAATTCAAGCCGCTTCTGCCCTTCAAAGGACCCCCGGTCAATGCCAAAGGACCGGCCCTGTTCCACACACCGGTAAAGGGTCTGGAACCATGCGTCCGAAAGGCTTGTGGCTTTTATAAACAGCGGTTGCAGCATAGATTGCTCCTTGTATTATTTCTCCTGTTCTTCAAGCTTCATTCTATATACTTTAATCCTTTGGGTGGCAACCTTAAACCAACCGTCCATCCCTGACCCGGATTCTTCCATCCACCATCACCAGATCGATATCCGAGGCTTTGGCGGAATAAACCAGGCCGGAATAGGGATCATACATGGGGGTCATATGGGGCCGGGCCCTATCCACAAGGATAATATCCGCCCTTTTTCCCTTTTCAATGGACCCTGTGACGGTATCCAGCCCAATGGCCTTTGCCCCCTCAATGGTGGCCATCCTCAGGGTTGTCCGGGCATCCATGACACAGGGGTCCAGCAAAGCCACCTTGTGCAGTTTGGCCGCGGTATCCATTTCCGAAAAAAGATCCTGGTCATTGTTGGATGCACACCCGTCGGTTCCCAGCCCGACAGGCACCCCCAATTTGATGAGCTTTGGAATGGGAGCGATGCCCGAGGCAAGCTTCATATTGGATTCAGGGCAATGGGCAACCTTGGCATGGGTTTTCTTTATGATATCCATGTCATTCTCGCTGATCCAGACCGCATGGACCAACAATGTATTTGAATCAAGTATGCCTGCGGATTCCAGATATTCAACTATGGTCATGGATCCGAGCCCCTGTATCAGATTCTTTTCGTTTTTGGTCTCCGCCACATGGATCTGGAAAAGGACCCCCAGGTCATTGGCTGCTTTTTTTGCCGCCGTGAGGGTTTGCCGTGAACAGGTATAGGGCGAATGGCAGAAGATGGACGGGGTCAGCAAAGGCGAAATATCCTTAAATTGGTTCACAAACTCAACGGCCGTCTTGATATTCATCTTTGGATCAGGCACACCGGGCGCAGGAAAATCAATGACTCCCTGACCGGCCACGGCCCTCATGCCGGAAGCCAGGACAGCCGCTGCAACCCGGTCTTCATGAAAATACCCGTCACAGCAGGTGGTGGTTCCGGAGAGCAGCATCTCGGTACAGGAATGACGGCTCCATTTTTCCACGGAATCCGGATTCACATGCTTTGCCTCGGCCGGAAAAACGTGGTCATTGAGCCAGACATCCAGGGGCAGGTCATCGGCCAGCCCCCTGAACATGGACATGGGAAGATGGGTATGGCAATTTATCAATCCCGGCATGATGATTTTCCCATGGGCATTGATGCGGGTTTTTGCCTTATGATCTGAAAATTCCTCTGTTGTCCCGCACCCGGCAATCTCTCCCTTCAGGATCAGGACGGCGCCGTCTTCCACCACCGGCAAGCCTTCCGCCATGGTGACAAGCAGGCCGTTTTCTATCAGGATATCATATTCCATGGGGTCTTCCTTCCTTTTGCAATCCGATGCTGAAAATATTTCATCCCTGTTTTAAAACAGTTTTTCAGATTGGACAATACCTGCCGGGGCAATCAAATAATAATTTTTCACCAACCGCATTTTCAGGGTTGACGGGGAAGACTTGCAGGATTAACATATGAACAAATGCTCAAATGAAGAGGTGATAAATGGACATCTGCGATATCAAATGTATTAATGAAACCAAGGTCAAAGCAACGGTAGGAAGCCTGCCCCCACCGGAAGATATCCATCGGATGGCGGATATCTTCAAGGCCTTGAGTGATCCTTCACGGCTTAAAATTGTTCTGGCCCTGCTCAACCAGGAACATTGCGTGTGCGATATTGCAGCCATCTGCGGTCAGACGGATTCAGCCGTTTCCCACCAGCTCCGGATATTAAGAACATTGAAAATCGTAAAAACCAGGAGAGACGGTAAAATCATTTATTATTCCATTGATGACGACCATGTCGCCTCCCTGATCCATATGAGTCTTCACCATGTCAGACACTGAAACAAGGATTCCCCATCATGACACCCATGACAATTCTATATGAAATACTGAAAGAAACCTGGCAGATTTATCTTGATGTTTCGGTCTATATGCTGTTCGGCTTTTTTATGGCCGGTATCCTCTATGTTTTTTTCAAACCGGACAAGATCAAAAAATATCTTGGAACCGGCAAAATCAGGCCGGTCATCTTGTCCGCGCTTTTCGGAATTCCCATTCCCTTATGCTCCTGCGGTGTTGTCCCGGTGGCCGCGGGACTGAAAAAACAGGGGGCCAATAATGGGGCGGCCCTCTCCTTTATGATTGCCACGCCTGAATCGGGCGTGGATTCCATTGC
>CAZAHK010000108.1:3542-8388 GCA_964484555.1 uncultured Desulfobacula sp. | reverse complement strand
ACCTTTTTTTTCCCGGAAGATCTGACAATCTGGGCCAACGAGCATCAATTGCTGTCCATGCTGATGATGCTGGTGGTGGGGATGCCCATGTATGTCTGCGCCACCTCCTCCACCCCCATTGCCGCGGCCCTCATTCTCAAAGGATTGAATCCCGGAGCCGCCCTGGTCTTCCTTCTGGCAGGCCCGGCCACCAATGCCGCCACCATGAATATTGTTAAAAACATATTCAATACCCGGGCCCTCATCATTTACCTGTCCATGATAGCCATCTGTTCTCTGGCCATGGGGTTTCTGCTGGACTGGATATATGTCCTGTCCGGCATTCAGGCCAGTGCAACCATAGGCCAGGCGTCTGAAATCATTCCCTATCCCGTCCAACTGGCCGGAGCAGTGGTCCTTACCCTTCTGATGGCCTGGAATGGAATTTCAGGCATGCGGCATTTAGCCGGACAGGCTCCGGCAAGCTGATCTCTTTTCATCCGGATACCGGTCAGGACTCCACAAGCTTGTGGCTGTCCTGACTGGTCAGATCCAAATCATAGATCTGCTTTAATTCTTCAATTTTTTTCAGGTTTTTCTCATCAAAAGGGACCTTGCCTTCAAAGGCGTGGAGGACGATTCCCTCAATCAGGTCGCCAAGGGTCAGGTCATGATATTCGGCAAGCCCCTTCAATACTTTTAAAACCCTTTTTTCAATCCTGACTCCGGTCTGCACCCTTTCAACGCTAAGCGCCGGGTTTAGAGAGGATTTTTTCTGTGCGGCCAAATTTTTTCTCCTTATATAAAACAAATGAAACCATGCTGAGCAGCATCAGCACCAGGCCTGAAACCATCAGCAATCCCTGAAAAGAATAGCGTTCCAGCAAAACCCCGTAAATGATCATGGCGCCGGGGATGGCGGCATTTCCGATGGAGCCCGCCACGGCAAACAACCTTCCGGCAAAGGCGTTATCCACCCCCTTCTGTAAAAGGGTCCGAAAGGAAATCCCGGCACAGATAATACAGCATCCGAACAAAAAAATCATGAAAAGATAAAAGCCGACCCTTTCCCCGGGATTGACCATCCCTGTCCCCAAAAAAAGCAGCCCGATAATGAAAACACTGCTGAAAAGGCTTGCTTTTTCCCTTCCTGAAATGGTCCGGATGCTGAGGAAAACGGCCATGATAAGGGTGCCGAGCCCGAAGGCGGTCTGAAAAAATCCAAGGGTTCTGGCCCCTTCCAAAGAAACGGTATCCGCCATCACCGGCAGGATGACTTCAATGGAACCGACAAAAAAATGAATGACCAGGACCATGAATAAAAGAACGACAAGGTCTTGCCGGGAAAGGATATACCGGTATCCCTGCCTCATATCCTCCCAAAGTCCCTGCTGCTTTGCTATCTTTGCTTTCCCGGGGGCCGGCGGAATTTGGATAAAGCATTCAAAACCGGCAGAGAAAATAAAGGAGGCCGCATTCAAGACAAACACCCAGAAATACCCAAAGGCCGAAACCATGATTCCCCCTAAAAACGCACCGGCAATGGTGGAAAAACTGCTGACAAACTGGTGCCCGGAATTGGCGGCAGCCAGGTCCTTTTCCTCCACAATCCGGGGGATGATCGCAGGAACGGCCGGATCAAAAAATGCGGCATTGACGGAAAGAAGCACCTGCATGAGCAAAATGACATAAAAATTCATGGCTTCAAAATAAAACAGAAGGGCGAAAATCCCGATGATCACCCCGCGGATCAGGTCCGTCGCCACGATGATGGCTTTCCGGTTATACCGGTCGATAAAGGCGCCGGAAAAAACACTTGTAAAATTTACCCCATCAATGCAAAAAGCATCATTAGGGATAGGTCATCTTATGGTTTTCAGGGAAGAGAAATCGTGACAAACACCTTTGAATATTTTCATCCTTTGATCAAAAAATGGTTTTTCGGAAAATTTACCCACACCACGGATATCCAGGACAGGGCCTGGCCGCTCATTGCCGCCCATAAGCATGTTCTCATCACGGCTCCCACGGGAAGCGGGAAAACCCTTACCGCTTTTTTATGGTTTATCAATGAACTGGTGACGCAAAACCGGACGGCCCACCACCCCCTTGTCCTGTATGTATCTCCCCTGAAAGCGTTGAACAATGACATCAAAAAAAACCTGGATCAGCCCTTAAAAGAAATCCAAGACCTTTTTGAAGAACAGGGGGAACCTTTTCCCGATATCCGGGTCATGACCCGGAGCGGTGACACCTCCCAGGAAGATCGCAGGAAAATGCTCCGCCATCCGCCCCAGATTCTGATCACAACCCCGGAAAGCCTGAATCTCATGCTCAGCTCCCGCTCCGGCCAGGGAATGCTGCGCAGTCTCAAGGCCGTGATCCTGGATGAGATCCATGCCCTTCTGGGGAATAAGCGCGGGGTCCACCTCATCACGGCGGTGGAAAGGCTTGTCCGGCTGTCTGGAGAATTTCAGCGCATTGCCCTCTCGGCCACTTTGAAAAACCTGGATCTGGTTTCAGACTTTGTGGGCGGATACCGGAAGGACGGCCATGGCCCCCATCCCCGGTATGCCAAACGGCCCGTTGAAAAAATCGAATCCAAGATTCAAAAACATTACCGGATCTCGGTGCAATATCCCAAAAAAGAGGAAGAACCGGCCGATGCCCCGGTCTGGGATCTTCTGGCCAAAGAATGCCTTGGCATCATTGAAAAGAACAGATCCACCCTGATCTTTACCAACAGCCGCAGGCTCTGTGAAAAAATTACCTATAAAATCAACCAACTCTCAACGGAACCGGTTGCCTATTCCCATCACGGTTCCCTTTCAAGACAGCTCCGGCTCAATGTAGAACAGAATCTGAAAAACGGAAGACTCAGAGCCATTGTGGCCACAAGCTCCCTTGAAATGGGGATCGATATCGGCGAACTTTCCCAGGTCATCCTGATCCAGGCTCCTTCCTCCGTGTCTTCGGCCATACAAAGAATCGGAAGGGCCGGGCACCATATTGAAGGGGTCAGCCAGGGCGCCCTTTTTGCGGCCCATTCCCATGATCTGATCGCTGCCGCGGTCCTGGCAAAGGCCATGGATACAAAGGATATCGAACCTGTCCATCCCATTGACTGCCCCCTGGATGTCCTGGCCCAAATTATTATTTCCATGACCGGGCTTGAAACCTGGGATATGGATGAATTGTATGCTTTCCTGAAAACGAGCCGGCCCTATCACGATCTCAGCCGGGAAAGCTATGATCTCGTATTGAATATGCTGGCCGGGCGATATTCCGATGCAAGAATCCGGGAACTCCGGCCGAGAATTTCCATCGACCGGCTGGATCATACGGTCCAGGGGAAAAAAGGGGCTCTCCTGGCCCTTTATACCTCCGGCGGAACCATCCCCGACCGGGGCTATTACCAGCTCCGCCACCATGACACCCAGGCCGGGATCGGCGAACTGGATGAAGAATATGTCTGGGAGGCAAAAATCGGGCAGATTGCCACCATGGGAACCCAGAACTGGAAAATCATGAGAATCACCCACAATGATGTCTTTGCCGTTCCCGTGGGAAACAGCCACATCGATGCCCCCTTCTGGATTGCTGAGGCCATGAACCGGGATTCTCATTTTTCAGGACTCATCCGAACCTTTCTTGAAACCGCGGAAAAAAATTTGATCCGGCCGGAATTCGAACTCCGCCTGAAAACGGAATATCATATGGACGAAACGGCTGCAAAGGAACTGATCCGTTTTTTAAAGCAGCAGCAAGAATTCACCGGCACGGCCCTGCCCCACCGGCGCCACCTTGTCCTGGAATATGTCCGATCAGGGCCCGACGGCAGCCCCGGCTCCATGCTGGTGATTCACACCCTTTTCGGCGGCCGGGTGAACCGTCCCTATGCCATTGCCCTGGAAGCGGCCTGGGAAGACCGGTTTGGTGAAAAACCGGAAATCTTTCCCGGTAATGATGCCGTTGTCATCCAGCTTCCCCATAAGATTGAACCGGAGGATATTCTTTCCCTTGTCACCGCATCCAATGTGGAAGCCCTCTTAAAACGGAAAATGGAAAGCACGGGCTTTTTTGCCGCCCGTTTCAGGGAATGTGCGGCCCGGGCACTGCTCTTGACCAAAAATAAAATCAACCAGAGGATGCCCCTCTGGATGACCCGGCTGAAATCCAAAAAACTCCTGGAAAACATAACCCCCTACGAGGATTTTCCGATTCTACTGGAAACCTATCGCACCTGTCTTCAGGATGAATTTGACCTCATCCATCTGAAACTCATGCTGGATGAGATCCAAACCGGAGAACTTTCCTGGTCCGCCGCCTTTACCTCCCGGCCAAGCCCCTTTGCCGCCGGCATGGCCTGGAACCAGATCAACCAGTATATGTACAGGCAGGATGAGGCAGCCTCATCCGCTTCGGCCCCCGGCGGCAATTTCCTGCGGGACCTTGTCTTTTCACCGAATCTTCGGCCTGCCGTATCCCTGGCCCTTGTAAAGGAATTTGAAAAAAAACGACAGCGTCTGGCACCCGGATATGCTCCCCAGACACCGCAGGATCTCCTGGACTGGGTAAAGGAGCGCATTGCCATTCCCCAAGGGGAATGGGAAGCCTTGCTTCAGCAAATCAAAACGGAAACCTTGGATTCAATGGAAACAATCCTCGATCCGGCACGGGATAAACTGACCCTGCTTTCTCCTGAAGGGGCCGAGACCTCTCTTGTGGTCTCCCGTGAATGGGATTCCAAACTCATGAGTGCATTTTATGAACCAAAAGAAGATGAGGAAGCCGGGGCCTCCCTTTTGGGCCAATGGCTTTCCTTTTACGGGCCGGTTTCCCTTGATTTTATCCGAAACTCCCTGGG
>CAZAHK010000108.1:0-3442 GCA_964484555.1 uncultured Desulfobacula sp. | reverse complement strand
AAAGCACTCGGCTTTTTGTTTCAAACCGGATATGGATCTGCTATTGCATGGGGCCAAAGGGTCCGGCCCTGAAACAGGAAAGACCGCCACCGCCAATAACAATGACCCGGAGCTTGAATCCCTCTTTGATCCCGGTGGTGTCCGCCATGATTTTTCCAGCCTTCTGAACCTGCTTTCCTGCGATTCGAGAACCTTGTCGGAACGGATCTGGAATCTTGTCTGGCAGGGAAAACTGTCCAATGACGGCTTTTCTGCATTAAGAAAGGGAATTGAAACCGGATACAAGGCCCCGGAAACCATAAAACCGGCCACCGGCAGACGGTTCGGCAGACGGCAGTCCAAGGCCGGCCCCTCCTTTTCCCAATGGCGGGGCTCCCTCCCCTTTGCCGGGCACTGGTATAAACCGGCCCTGCCGCAGGATCCTCTGGATGCGATGGAAACCGAAGACCTCCATAAGGACAGGGTCAGGCTTTTGCTGGACCGGTACGGGATACTCTTCAGGGAAATCCTTCACAAAGAATTGCCGCAGTTTCAATGGGCCGTTCTTTTCCGGTCCCTCCGGCTCATGGAATTATCCGGTGAAATCCTGTCAGGCCAATTTTTTAAGAACATCCCCGGTCTCCAGTTCATGCTGCCCAGGGCCTTTCAGAAACTCCGGACAAGTCTGCCCGAAGATACGGTCTATTTTATGAATGCCGTTGACCCGGCTTCCGTCTGCGGCATGCCTTTGCCTGCCGTAAAACAGCGCTATCCAAAACGCTTGCCCACCACCCTTCTGGTTTTTAAGGGCCGCAACCTTAAACTGATTTCTCTGGGAAACGGCAAAGACCTTTTGATTCATGCAGAACCCGGAGACGAAAGCCTGGTGGAATACCTGGCCTGCCTGAATCATCTCTTGACCCGGCCCGTCAAAGCCTTGAAAAAGATCATTGTTGAAACGATAAATACGGCTCCGGCAGGGAAAAGCCCCTATCTATCGGATTTCGAAACCGTATTTGATGTTCTGCCCGATTACCGGAAAATCACGCTTTACCGGAAGCCGGCATAAAGAACATTGAAAAACCCCGTCAACGTGATAAAATAACTAAACTTTGCCGAAGCAGGGTGGCTCGCCCTATATACTAAAGAAAGGATTCTCCGTGAAGTCCAAAGCCCTTGAGATCAACCTGTCGGATACAAAGGTTGACGTCGGAATTGATGAAAAATATGCCGTCCTTTTAAATATCGTGTCCTCCTATGTGGGCATTCTCAACCGGATGAATATATTTTTACAGGAATTGTCCCACCCCTATAAAAACTGGGGATTTATTGTCAGCGAAACCCGGTATTTCTCCATTCAGAATTTTTACCTTTTCAGGCAGGACGCGGACGGGGATAAGGCCCTCTCTCTTTTTGCAGGCATTTATATCACCGCCTTTGAATCCAATTCCAACCCAAAGCTGAAAACCGAAGCCGCAGACAACCTCATGCTGTTTTTACAGCATATTGTCAAAGAATCCGGCCCTGATCTCCATCGGTTCCTCCATGTCATTCAAGAAACCATAGAAAAAATTGAAGCCTATGATGAGGCCTCCTTTTATTATTTTATCAAATCCTATTACCAGCCGGACAAAATCGCAGAAGCCCTTTTAAAAAGCCTGGGGCCTGAAGATACCGCCTTTTTTAAATCCATCAACCCCTTCCTGGTCAAATTCCACGACGGTTCCTTCCATTACTGGCTCAGCCAGGAAGACCCCCTGGCCTGGGTCGGCCAGAGCATGGACATCGGACAACTGGATCAGGAATTAAAGGATATCCTAAACGAGGTGTCCCACAGCCGTATCAGTTCCTGGCAAAAGGATCTGGAATCCATCATCCAGATCCTGGATCAGTGCCCGGTCCGGGCAACGGAAGCGTTGACCGGCCTGGTGAGTTTTCAGGACTTTGTCAGCCGGATCTGGGCCGTCCCCCAGAAGATCATGAACAAAAACGGCAATGAGACGGCCGGCCGGTACCTGAAACTCGTTTTTTTGTTTTATATCATTCATATTCCAGGGCTTTCCGCCATCCATGTCCAGGCCCTGCGCGACATCAACGCCACCCTGACCCGGCTCATCGGGGATAAAGATTTTAAAAAAGACATCAATATCATCAACCAGACCTTTTCTTTGCTCAAGGAACATAAGGGAAAATACCCGGAAACAGTTCTGGACTGCATCCATAAGATAGGGGAAGCCGTCTACCGGACATCCAAAATCGATCTCATCCATCATTTTATCGACCGGGCCGTGGACCACGGGTTCCAGTTTCCCATGATCGAGGGAACCGGCGAGGACTGGCAGATCAAGAGCAATTCGGCCCATGTCAACAATATCCGTGTGTTTCTGGATCTCATCAGCCAGGACCCGAAAAAATCCAGGCGCCTTTTATCCGCCCTCATCATCTCCCTTGCCATCGGAGGGGTATTCATAAAGGATACGGATCTTTTCCCCAGGGATATCACCAGATTTCTGAATTCCGATATCGGCCCTGTCTTCAACCTGGTTAAACAGCTTTCAAGGCTTTTACCCGCTTTTTTCAATGAAATCGGAGCCGAAGGAAGGTTACGGGATATTTCCACACAATTGGACGAGTCCTGCCAGAGAAAGGACCGGCTCATCCATTTTCTAAGAAAGCAATGCCATGTGGAATCCTCCAGCCGGATCGTGGACTTTATCCGGGAAGTCATTCTTTTCTGGAAAGCAGGGGATAAAACCGCCCTTGAAACCTATCTTCCGCCATCCATTTATGAAGACATCACCGCATCAGGGCCCTTTGTGGACGGACCCAAAATCATTCTGAACTCGCCTGAATTTAAAGAAATCCATTTCCCCGAGGACAACCTCATTTATACCGAAGAGGCCATCCACCATCTCATAGACGCGGTTGAAGGGGTGTCGGATATTGACCGGTCCAGGGTCAAAATGATCTTTGGATTTTACAGGCTCTTAAACCAGAAATACCGGATGGATCATCTGGAAATCAAAAAATACCTGTCCTCCTTTAATACGGAAAACCTTCCGGATACGGGCAAACTTGTCTCGGCCCTGGAAGAAAAAAACCTGGAAAATAAAATCACAGGCCTTCTCTCCTATATGCAGGATCTCAAAGAGATTATTCTTTCGGATAAAATCTATGAGGTCAACGAAGCCATCTATCATAAACGCCATTTTGCCGTGGATATCCCTTCCATGTACGGCAGTTACAATGAGGCAAAATTTGATGCCATGGGGCTGACCCTGAGGGTTGAAAGCATTCTCAATGTCCTGTTTGAAGAATTGATCAACAGTATTGATCTCCAGGTCATCACCAAGTCCACATTTAAGCGGATCTACAGCATTCTGAGCCTTTTTCTGACGGCCCTGGCCCTGGACGGCATCAACTCCAACCAGTTAAATGTCCAGATGGATTTCCTGAAAGCCTC
>CAZAHK010000107.1:0-13751 GCA_964484555.1 uncultured Desulfobacula sp. | reverse complement strand
ACCCTTCATGAGAACAACGGATTTGCCCGTCAGGAGGTTCAGCCATGAAAAAAAAGCCAATCCTTATCATCCTGCTCTTTTTGATCCTTGCAGGGATCCTCACCTTTTTTATCGCATTCAAGGGAAAAACAGACCCGGGAACCCTCCGGGTTTCAGGAAATATCGAAGCCACCGATGTGGAGCTGGGATTCAAAATTGCCGGACGGCTGGAAGAATGCCTGGTGGATGAAGGGGATACCGTATCCAAAGGGGCGGTCCTGGCCCGCCTGGAAAACCGGGACCAGAAAATCGCCGTGGCCCTGGCAGAATCCAATCTGGACCGGGTAGCCTCGGTACTGGCTGAACTGGTGGCCGGAAGCCGCCCTCAGGAGATTGACCTTTCAGCGGCCAGGGTCCTCCAGGCCCGCCAGGCCCTCCTGGAACTGACCCGGGGAAGCCGGGCCCAGGAGATTGAAACTGCCGTGTCGGATTTGAATACGGCCCTGGCTGCGGAAAAATCCGCCCTGGCCCAATTGAACCAGGCCAAAGAGGATTTTGACCGGTTCAGCAGCCTTCTGAAACAACAGACCGTGAGCCAGAGGGATTTTGACCTTTACCGGACCCAATACGAGGTGGCCCAAAACAAAGCTGAAGAAGCCGGGGCCAGGGTTAATGCCGCCCGCCAGGCCCTGTCCCTGAGAAAAGAAGGCCCCAGAATCGAGCAGATCGAAAAGGCTAAGGCCGCCCTTGCCCAGGCCGAGGCTGAATATGCCCTGACCAAGGCAGGCCCCCGGCAGGAAAAAATCGACCAGGCCAAAGCCATGGTGGATGAAGCCGGGGAAAAGCTGAACCAGGCAAAGCAGCAGCTTTCCTATACCGAGCTCTTCGCCCCCATGGACGGGGTGGTCCTGAGCCGCTCCGCCGAACCGGGGGAATTTTTAAACCCGTCCACGCCGGTGCTCATCCTGGGAGACCTGGCCCATCCCTGGCTTAGGGCCTATGTCAATGAAACCGACCTGGGCAGGATCAAATTAAAGGACAAGGTCGAGGTCTACACCGATTCTTTTCCCGGCAAAACCTATGAGGGCACCCTTTCGTTTATCAGCAGCCAGGCCGAATTCACCCCCAAATCCGTCCAGACCTTTGAAGAACGGGTCAAACTCATGTTCAGGATCAAGATCGAGCTGGCCAACCCGGACCATGAACTCAAACCCGGCATGCCTGCCGATGCGGTCATTTCAATCCCTGGAAAATAAGATGACGCCCCTGGAAAAAAATGACGGGCCTGCCATTGAGGCCCTCAACCTGACCAAACGGTTTGGGGATCTCACGGCCGTGGACCATATCGGGTTTGAGGTGGCCAAAGGGGAAATCTTCGGTATTGTCGGACCCGACGGAGCCGGGAAAACCACGACCCTGCGCATGCTGACCGGGATCATGGACCCCAGCGAAGGCTCGGCCGCCATTGTCGGTTTTGATACCCGGACTGCAACTTCCGCAGCCAAGGACCATATGGCCTATATGAGCCAGCGATTCGGCCTTTACCCGGATCTGACCGTGGCTGAAAATGTTTCCTTTTATGCCGATCTTTACGGAGTGCCGCGCAAAGGCCGGGAAGAGCGATTTGCCGAACTATACGGATTCAGCCATATGGCGCCGTTTAAAAAGCGAAAGGCCGGGGACCTGTCCGGCGGCATGAAGCAGAAACTTCAGCTCATCTGCGCCCTGGTCCATACCCCGGCCGTCCTTCTTCTGGACGAACCCACCAACGGGGTGGACCCGGTGAGCCGGCGGGATTTCTGGCGTATTCTCTATAAAATTGTCCGGGAAGGAGTATCCATCCTTGTGACCACGGCCTATCTGGACGAGGCTGAACGCTGTGACCGCATCGGGCTTCTGGACAAGGGAAAACTCATGGCCGTCGGCACTCCCCATGAAATCCGGCAATGGATGCAAAAAAAGGTCCTGACCCTGCAAAGCCCCGATGCCAGAAAGATCAACCGGCTGCTCCAACAGGGGATGACCGGCTCTGATGTCAATGTATTCGGAGATACCGTGCACATTGTCTGCGAGGAGGTTGAAAAAACCAGGACCATGGCCCTTGACCTGATCCGCACCACCGGTTTCCAGGTCAGGGAAATCCGGGAGGCCCAGCCCGGCCTGGAAGATGTCATCATCAGCATGATGGGAAAAGAAGCGCATTCAGCCCCCGTGGCCGATTCTTCCGGGGATTCCAAGGGCATCCTGCCCGGGGATAGGGCCTTGTCCGGATCTGAAACACCGGAACCAGCCGTGGTCGTGGAAAATATCTCCCGGGTATTCGGCAGTTTTACGGCTGTGGATGCCTTAAGCTTTGAGGTTCCGCGGGGAGAAATCTTCGGATTTCTGGGGCCCAACGGCGCCGGAAAAAGCACGACCATCCGCATGCTCTGCGGGCTTTTGACCCCCAGTTCCGGCAAAGGACGGGTGGCAGGCTTTGATATTTTTACAGCTCCTGAACAGATCAAACAGCATATCGGGTATATGAGCCAGAAATTTTCCCTGTATGAGGATCTCACCGTTGAGGAAAATATTCAGTTTTACGGCGGCATCTATGGCTTGAAAGGCCCTGCCATGAAAAAGAGAAAGGCCTGGGCCATGGAAACGGCAGGGCTTCTGGACCATGGAAAATCTTTGACCCGGATTCTCAGCACAGGATGGAAGCAGCGCCTGGCCCTTGCCTGCGCCATCCTCCATGAACCGCCCATCATTTTTCTGGACGAGCCCACCAGCGGGGTGGACCCCTTAAGCCGCCGCCGGTTCTGGGATATGATCTACGGCATGGCCGACCGGGGCATCACCGTATTTGTCACCACCCATTATATGGAAGAAGCCGAGTACTGCGACCGCATCGCCCTGATCTATAAAGGCCGGATGATTGCCATGGGAACGCCCATGGAACTGAAAACCCGGCATATGCAGGAGGATATCCTGGATATCCGGTGCGACCGGCCCCAGACCATTTCCCAGGAACTCAGGGGCCTGCCGGGAATACGGGATGTATCTCTTTTCGGAGCCGGGCTCCACGTGGTCACCTTTGATGCAGGGGCTGCTGAACGAACAATCCGGCAGAAATTCAAAGATATGGGCTTGGAAGGCTATACAATTGAAAAGATCCTGCCCGGCATGGAAGATGTGTTTATCTCCCTGATAGAGCAGGATGATCAAAACAATGCCGGGGTCAATGGAAAGGATATGGGATGAAATTTCAGCGTCTTCTGGCCATTGTGAAAAAAGAATTCCTCCATGTGCTCCGGGACTGGCGCAGCCTTTATCTTTCCCTGGCCATCCCCGTCATCCTGATCATGCTCTTTGGCTATGCACTGACCCTGGATTTAAGAAAGGTGCCCACCGTGGTCCTGGATCAGTCCAGGTCCGCCCGAAGCCGGGAATTGATAGAACTTTTCGCAGGGTCCCCCTATTTTTCCATCATCGGATACCCCGATGCCTATCCGGATTTGCTGCTTGCCCTGGACCGGGGAAGGGCCATGATCGCCCTTGTGGTGCCTACGGACTTTGCCGAGAAAATTGCCGCCGGGAAAAACACCCAAATCCAGATCCTGGCCGACGGCAGCGATGCCAATACCTCCCGCCTGGCCATGGGCTATGCCTCCACCATCGGCCTGATCTATTCCTCCCAGGTGACGGTCCAACGCATGCAGGCCCTGGGTAAAGACCCCATGGCGCAGCCCGTGGAAATGGTTTCCCGGTCCTGGTACAACCCGGACTTAAGAAGCCAGAACGTCATCATCCCGGGCATCATCGCCATTGTCATGGTGGTCATCGCTGCCATGCTGACCAGCGTCACCGTTGCCCGGGAATGGGAAACCGGCACCATGGAGCAGTTGATCAGCACTCCGCTGAAGGGCCCTGAACTCGTCTTCGGCAAGGTCATCCCCTATTTTCTCATCGGCATGACCGATGTGGCCATTGCCGTCACCCTGGGCAAATGGTTGTTTCGTGTGCCCATCGTGGGAAATGCCGGCCTTTTGTTTGCCATGGCCGCCATTTTTCTAAGCGGCGCCCTTTTCTGGGGCATGACCCTGAGCATTGTGTTAAAATCCCAGGTCCTGGCCAACCAGATCGCCATTGTGTCCGGCTATCTGCCCACCCTGATCTTGAGCGGCTTTGTCTTTGCCATTGAAAACATGCCCCTGCCCATCCAGATCATCACCTATATTGTGCCGGCCCGGTATTTCATCGCCATCCTGAGGGGCATCTATATGAAGGGCATCGGGCTTGAAATCCTCTTTGTGGATGCCCTGCTCCTGACCCTTTATGCTGCGGTCATGATCCTCATTGCCAATAAAAAATTAAAATTCAAACTGGAATAGCCATGATCCAACGAATCCGGCAGATGCTCATTAAAGAATTCTTACAGATGCTGAGGGACAAAAGAATGCGGGCCGTCATTTTCGGAATGCCCGTGATCCAGCTTGTGGTCATGTCCTTTGCCCTCACCACCGATGTCATGAATATCCGGACGGGGGTTCTGGACATGGACAAAACCCCGTCCTCCAGGGAACTCATCAACGATTTTACAGCCGGGGGCTATTTTCAAATCATAACCAATGTCCCATCCCAGGCAGACATCAAAGACCTTCTGGACCGGGCCGAAGTCAGGGCCGTCATCCATATTCCCGCCGGGTTTGAAAGCGATCTGAAAGGGGGTTCCACGGCTTCGGTGCAAGTCCTCACAGACGGCACGGACAGCAATTCCACGGCCATTGCCCAGGGCTATGCCGGCCGCATCGTCCAGGACTATTCCAACCGGAAGCTCATGAACCGGCTTCAGCAAAGCGGCATGTCCGCCATGAAACCACCGGTGGAAACCGTAGAACGCGCTTTTTTCAATGAAAACCAGGAAAGCCGGTTTTATTTTGTGCCCTCCCTCATTGCCGTCATGCTCTTTATTTTCAGCCTGATTCTGACCAGTATCGCCATTGTCAAAGAGAAAGAGATCGGCACCATTGAACAGGTCATGGTCACGCCTATCCGGAAAATCGAATTCATCCTGGGGAAAACCATTCCCTATATGATCACCGGCTATATCTCCATGACCCTCATGCTCATTGTGGCGTTTTTCATGTTCGACATCGTGGTCAAGGGAAATATCTTTTTATTTTATCTCTTGTCCGGCCTGTATCTCTTCGGGAACATGGGCGTCGCCCTCATCATCAGCGCCAGCGCCTCCACTCAGCAGCAGGCCATGCTGACCAGTTTTTTGTTTCTCATGCCCTGCGTCATGCTGTCCGGGTTCATGTTCCCCATCAAAAACATGCCGGAAATTGTCCAGTACGCCACCTGGCTCAACCCCATGCGCTGGTATCTGGAGATCCTGCGGGGTATTGTCATGAAGGATGTGGGTCTGGCAGTTCTCTGGCCGGCCGTAGCGGCCCAGGCCTCCCTTGCCGTAACTTTTATCAGCATCGCCTGGGTAAAGTTCAGCAAGACCCTGTCATAAAAAAAACCTGGGCCTTGCTTTGATACTATTTCTTACTGAAATCCGTTCAGGCAAAAAAATCGATTTTTGCCTTGACACTAAAGTCTAAACTTTATATCTCTAAAACAGGTTTGTACCGGACGATTGGATTCATCCGTTTCCCCGTCCAAGATACGGTTAGCCCTGTGAATGAAATGATGCTCACCCCGACATAGATCCTTCTGAGACCATAGAAATCCAATCCCCCATGATGGTTACACGATAACATGAAGGAGGAAGGTATGAAGTTTTCAGATTTTTTTGTCCCAAAATATGTGCATTCAGACCCGAATGTTCGTCTCAAATTCGTTTTAAAATCAAAAGACATTGGCCTGCTGGAACAAATGGCGGTAAAAGACGCGGATGAAAATGTTCGGAAATCGGCAGCAGAACGGGCCCGGATACTTAAGGGAGAACTGAACTCTGCTTAGACGGATGATGGATTCGGTTATCCCGGATGTGTTCCCTGTACCCTAGAAATATTTTTGCAATGGGTTTCATGGATGTTCAGCGCCCCCACGACCCCGACCGCTGCAAAGGCAAGCATGACAAAGAAACCGTTCTGATAATCTCCGGCGGAATAGATGCGGGCGCTGCCTTCCAGGGTGCCGGACCAGGTCAGATCCATGATTCTGCCGAATAAGGGCTGCATCAATGCCGTGCCGGCAAAGCAGCCGGTATTGACCACGCTCACGGCCATGCCGGAAAACTCAGGATGGATCACTTCCTTGGCACAGGCAAAGGTCAGCACAAAGCCTGAACCGGCAAAGCCCATGAGGCCGAAGAGCGCCATGCCGGAAATCCCCGGAGACCAGGGCAGAAATATCAGGATAAGCCATGACCCGGCATACAGGACCGCAGCCGTGAGCATCACCGGTTTTCTTTTTCCGATCCGATCCGAAACCCAGCCAAAGAAAAAGGACCCTCCGGCAAAAGAGACCAGCATGACGGTGATGTGGTGTGCTGCAAAGGCCCTGGATATGCCGAACACATCCCTTAAATAGGGAACGCCCCAGAGTCCCATGAAGGCATAGAGTCCGCCCACCATGCCGAACTGCACAAAAAAACCGGGCCAGACGCGTTTGACCCGGATCACATTGGCCAGGCTTTTCAGCCAGGGAGGATTTTGCTTTTGGGAGACAGGGCTGGCGCCCCTTATCAGGCCGGGGAAACCGGCATCTTCCGGCCTGTTCCGGACCATTAAAAATCCGGCAACCGCCAGAGCCAGGGACAGGCCCCCGATTCCGGTAAACACCAGGCGCCAGTGAAACACATCCAGAACTGCGGAAAGCGGCCCTGCCGCAAAGATAGACCCCAGATTCCCCACCAGGAGCGTCAAACCGCTCATGATCCCGAAAACCCGCTCACTGAACCAGACTGAATTGTTTTTCATGATGCTTACAAACACCACGGAAACACCCAACCCTACAAAAAACCGCCCAACACAGGCCATTTCAAAATCAACGGCCATGGCGAACAGGATGGACCCCAGGCCTGCGGTGATATTGCCCGCGACAATGGCGGTCCGGGTCCCCAGGACATCGGCCATGACTCCCGAGGGAATCTGCATGACGGCATAGACAAAAAAATAAATGGCCGCCAGGGAACCCAGCCCGGCCCCTGAAATATTAAAATCCGCCATTAAAAATTTAGACACGACACCCGGCGCCATGCGATGAAAATACACCAGGATATAGGTCAGCATCAGGATCAAAAAGATGGACCATCTTTTGATTTCAAAATCCATGGGCTTTGTTTTTTCCATAACCGCCAAATTCACCACTTTTAAACCTGATTATCCATTTTTATTCTTTGAATATCTCTGTATTTCTCTCCAGCCGTCCGCCACAGCTTCTTCATAAAATTGTCCGGCCGCAAGATGTTCCACCCGCATCAGCGCCCGGTAATGGGACCAGCTTAGATTGGGGTGGAATCCTTTACCGGTTTCCATTAATTCGTCACCGGCTTGAAGCACTTCAAAAATGTCTTTTATCACATTTGTCGGAATAACATTTCGATTGCCTTGATTTTTATCATGAAGCGTATGAAGGGCATGAAGATTTAGATTCCAAATCCTTCATGATCTTCAATAAAACTATCGAGCTTCACGGTTCCGACAGGCCGTGAAGTATAGCTTCCTGTTCATCCAGGATTTCATCCAGGATCCGGCCCGTGGTCATGGGGTTCATTATGACGGATCTGAGGACCACGACATTGTGGGGATCATCCGGGAGATTCCTGAGCCGGGTCCGGGAGACAAAGCTTTTCCCGGCCTCCCTCTGGACTCTCTGGATTTTGATATTGATCTCGTCCAGGATCATATCCAGTTCCTGCTGTTCCTTTAAATCCGCGGTTTCCAGTTTTTCCCGGATCCGGGCCGGGATCATCCGGTAGGTCAGGATGTTCAGTTTGGGCTCGGTGATGAGCTGGAAAAGGGGTCTTTTTTTGATTTTTTTGGCAAAGAGCTTGGCCGTTTCAATGCCGTGCTCGATCATCAGGGCATAGCCCTTTGATCCCATGATCTTGAGGGCGCTGTCCAGGATCAGGGAATTGGCTTCCCTGGACCCTTCCAGGGTTTTGATGCCCAGATCCACGCTGCCGGGCCGGATCACGTACCGGGCATGGTAGACAATGGTGTCCAGGGCTCTGGGATCCTTGAAATAGACCATGCCCGAACTCATGGGCATATAAAACTGTTTGTGGCAGTCAATGGTCACGGAATCGGCCCGCTCAATGCCCTTTAAAAGAGGGCTGTATTTTTCTGACAAGAGCACGGGCCCACCCCAGGCCGCATCCACATGAAAATGGATTTTGTGCTGTTCGCAGATATCGGCCAGTTTCGGAAGGGGATCAATGATGCCGGTTTCCGTAGCCCCGGCAATGCCGATGAGGGCCATGATCCTGGTTTTTTTATCGGCGGTCAGATCTTTTATGGCGGCTTTCAGTTTTTTGAGATCAATGCTCCGCTTTGAATCCACATCAATGGGGATGACGTTCTGGTTGCCGAGGCCCAGGATGCCCGCCGCCTTTCTCAGGGAATAATGGCCCCGCTTGGAGACCAGGATGACCAGCCGGTCAAGGCCGTGGGCCTTCATGGCGGCATGGAAACCGTTTTTTTCGATGCTTTCAAAATCGCCCCTGGGGGGGAAACAAAGATTTCTGGCCACCCAGAGGGCCGTGAGGTTGGCCGTGGTGCCGCCGGAGGTGAAAACGCCCAGGGAGGTGTCCGTGTTCTGGACATGTTCCAGGTAAAAGGATTCTTCGAAATTGAAAATCATCCTGTGGATTTTGGCCAGGATCTGTTTTTCAAGGACGGACAGGACCTTGGAGGTTTCCAGCTTGATGACGTTCTGGTTCAGGGCCGCGGTAATGGCTTTGAGATGGACCATGAAAAAGGGGATGGCCGAGGTCATATGGCCGATAAAATAGGGGGAGGCCACATTGACGGCCCTGGGGGCGATCTCGTCGATGATGTCCTTGATCACGTCGGCCAGTTTTTTCAGAGGCTCTGCATTGATTTTTGTATCCGTGTATTCTTCGGCCAGCTTGATCAGGCTGATTTCCTCAGTAACGCCCACGTGCTTGTTCAGAAAATCATGGAGCCCGAACAGGATCTGTTCCATGTATTTTACAAGGGTGGTTCTGCTTTTCTCATCTTCGGGCCGGATAAACACCCGGTGAAGGGTGTTCCAGTCGGCCACAAGCGATGAAGGTCTGTCTTCCGTTCCGGTCATGATGTCTTTGAATGGCCTCCCCTGGCTTTTTCGGTCAACACAATTCCCATGTCCTTTATCACAAGAAAGAAGAGGGATACACTCTTTTTTTTGATGGACCGGGGAAATTTATCTTTTAAAAGCGGATGAAAGTCTGTACATATTCATAAAACATGCAAAGGAGAATAGGCGTATGGATCTTCATCAGACCGATATCCTGACAAAGATATCCCGGTACAACCTGATCCGGAACGGGAGAATGATTTATATTGATGTGCACCAGAAAATCCAGGGGAATCTCGCAGGCAAATTCATTGCCGTGCCCAATCTGGTCAATATCGTGGCCAGACCCGAACACCAGGGGGCAGGGGAGGATGAACAGAAGGCCCTGGAAGACTGCCTGAAAAAAATAAAAGGCCTTAACCTGGAAGATATTTTTCCTGTATCCCCGCCCAAACGGAATACCCTGAAGGACAATTAATTGTTACGGCCTGCTGCGGCAGAGCTGCAACAGGCCGTGAAAAGGGCGGTTTCGTTTTCTACCGTCTTTCTTTTTCCCCCATTTCAAACCCCAGGTCCAGGGCTTTTTTGTTCATGTCCATGAAATCCTCGGGAATGGTGGTTTCCAGCACCTTGAGGATGGATTCGGGCTTGACGAGGTTTGAAACACCGATGAGGGCCCCCAGGACACAGATATTGAAGACAATGGGCTTTCCGATTTTCTTCATGACCGTGTCATACATGGGAAGGGCGATATGCCGGGCATCTACCTTGGTCTCCACCTTGACATATTTTGAATCCACCAGGAGAAGGCCGCCGGGCCGGATAATGGCGGCGAATTTGTGATAGCTCTCCTGGGTCAGGCTGATGAGGATATTGGGCTGGACCACCTTGGGGAAAAAGATTTCCGTGTCATCGATGATGACATCGCTCCGGGTGGAGCCACCCCGCGCCGCTGCCCCATAGCTCTGGGACTGGATGGCGTTTTTGTTTTCATAAATCACCGCAGCTTCTGCAAGGATGATGGCCGCCGTGATAACGCCCTGTCCTCCCGAGCCTGAAAAAACCAATCGTGAACGTTCCATCATGCTTTTCCTTTCATTGCGGTTTGGATGATCCGGTCATAGGCTTCGCAGTATTCCGGAACATCGGTTTTTTCGACAAAGATGCCTCTCTGGATCAGGTTTGGATTTTCTTCCAGTTTTTTGGAGCCGATTTTGACCGTATTGTTCTTATAGCCTTCCATCATCTGGATGGCGTCCCCTTCCTTGTTTTTCCGGCCGTAATAGGTGGGACACTGGGTCAGGATTTCCACCACGGAAAAGCCCTTGTGGATGATGGCTTTTTTGAGCAGGTCCTTGCATTCAACGGCATGGAATACAGTGGATCTTGCCACAAAGGTGGCGCCGGCGCTTTTGGCCAGGTCCACAATATCGAATTCCCGGTCAATGGTGAGATAGGGCGCAGTAGTGGCCTTTTTCCCGCTGCCGGACAGGGGAGAAAACTGGCCGCCGGTCATGCCGTAAATCCGGTTGTTCATGACAATGGCGGTGATGTCGATATTTCTCCGGGCCGCATGGATGAAATGGTTGCCGCCGATGGCCAGGGCATCCCCGTCGCCCATGGGCACAATGGCCTTCAGGGAGGGCTTGGACAGCTTGACGCCTGTGGCAAAGGCCAGTGCCCGGCCGTGGATGGTATGCAGGGAATGGAAATCCACATATCCTGAAATCCGGGAGGAGCAGCCTATGCCCGAGGTGATGACGATCTCGTTTTTTTCAAGGCCCAGCTCATGGACGGCCCGGAGCAGGGACGAGAGCACAATGCCGTGGCCGCAGCCCGGACACCACATATGGGGGAAAAACCTTGGCCGGATATAGTCTTTAAAATCAAATCGTTCTTTTGTCATTTTATACACCTTTCCCCTGGATCATCCGTAAAAGGGTTTTGATATCGCTGGGCGAGATGAGTTCTCCGTCCACCCGGTTGGCCAGGAAGACGGTGTGCGGATTGTCCACGGCGTTTTTCACCTGGGTGACCACCTGGCCCATATTCATTTCCACCACGATGACGGCTTTGGCGCCGGCGCATTTTTCCCTGACCATTTCGGCCGGGAAGGGCCAGAGGGTCTGGAGTTCCAGGACCCCGATCTTGACGCCCCGGGCCCGCCGGTTCCGGGCCATGTGGATGGCGGACCGGGCCGAAGACCCGTAGGAGATGAGGATATAATCGGCATCATCCAGCCAGTATTCCTTGTACATGGCGATTTCATTGACATTGGTTTCAATTTTATCGATCAGGTGCCGCAAGAGCTCGGCAACCACCTTGGGGTCATTGCTGGGAAAGCCCCACATGTCATGGAAGAGGCCCGTGACATTGTACCGGTGCTCTCCGCCGAAATCCGACATGGGCAGGCGGCCGTCCTCCCGGGGCAGGTAAGGATGATAATCCACGCCTTTTTTGACCGAGGTCCGAAGCCTTTCCACCACCGGGAGATCACCCGGTTCCGGGATCACGAGCTTTTCCCGCATATGGCCGATGACCTCGTCCAGAAGGAGGATGACCGGGGTCCGGTAGGTTTCCGCCAGGTTAAAGGCCTGGACCGTGATATTGAAAACATCCTGGTGATTGGAGGCGGTCAGGGCGATGATGGCATGGTCTCCATGGGTTCCCCACCGGGCCTGGTTCACGTCGCCCTGGCTGACATGGGTGGGGTTGCCCGTGGATGGACCGCCGCGCTGGACATTGGCAATGACGCAGGGGATTTCCGCCATGCAGGCATAGCCGAGGGCTTCCTGTTTCAGGGAAAAGCCGGGGCCTGAAGTGGCGGTCATGACCTTGTTACCGGTGAGGGAGGCGCCGATGATAGCGGCCATGGAGGCGATCTCATCTTCCATCTGGATGAATTTGCCGCCTTTCTGTGGGAGCCTTGATGCCAAGTGCTCGGCGATTTCCGTGGACGGGGTGATGGGGTATCCGGCAAAAAAATCCAACCCCGCATAGATGGCGCCCTCCACGCAGGCCTCATTCCCCTGGACGAATTTGATATTGTTCCGGTTATTCATTTTCCCCATCCTGTTCTATGATTTGTATGGCCAGGTCAGGGCAGCGAAGTTCGCACAGCCTGCATGCAATGCAATCTCCAGGCTGCACTGCGTCCGCCTTCCCCTGATCGTCGAATTCAAGGACTTTCTTGGGGCAGAAATGGATGCAGATGCCGCATCCCTTGCACCATTCTTTATTGATTAAATGTTGGACGGTTTTGCCTTTTTCCATAATATCCTCTTGGTTAGATAATCCATATCTGCAAATTTAAGGCTTTTCATTAAGGGATTTAAATACGGTTGTCAAGGATAACCCGTATTCAAAAGAAGCCCTCTCATTGTTTTTTATTTCATAAAAAAAAGCAAGCAAAAAAGCAGGTTACGGAAAAGTCGAATGGTTGGGCCTTTTCATATTTTCCGGCTTGAAAACAGTCTTTTGCCTCCCCCAAAAAAAATCAGAGATTCCGTGGATTGATTTTCCTATATTTATTTTTTATAGATAGGGGGCAACCTATTTTGGGTTTTAACCGGAACTGTTAAATGGACTGACAAGAGAAAACCATGAACCTGTTATTTGATCTGGACGGCACCCTGACCAACCCGTTTCAGGGGATTACCACCTGTATTGCCTATGCCTTGGAGAGGATAGAACGGCCGTCGCCCCCCAAGGCGGAATTGGGCTGGTGCATCGGTCCCCCCTTGCGGAGCAGCTTTGCAAAACTTCTGGCCAGTGATGACCCGGAGCGTATTGAAAAAGCCCTGGGGTTTTACCGGGAACGGTTCGGCACGGTGGGCCTGTTTGAGAATAAAGTCTATGACGGGATTCCGGAAGCCCTGGAAGCACTGCTGGAAAAAGGCCATATCCTCTATGTGGCCACATCCAAGCCCGGGGTGTATGCGGAACGGATTCTTTCTCATTTCGGTCTGGCCCGGTATTTCACCCGGATCTATGGGGCTGAACTGGACGGCACCCGGAACGATAAGACGGGCCTCATATCCCATATCCTTGAAAGAGAAGCCATTGCCGTGCCCGAAACAGTAATGATCGGGGACCGCAAATATGATATGATCGGCGCCGGGGAGAACGGGGTATGCGGTTTCGGCGTTCTGTGGGGGTATGGAACCCGGGATGAACTGGAGTCCTCGGGCGCATCCGCTTTTATTGAAAATCCCCACAATTTGCCCGGCGCCTTTCCCGTCATGAAAGTGGACACCCGGTTTTATTAATTTGAACTATCATAGATAAATATTGGAATGAATATTGGAATGAATTTCGGATAAGGAGCTGAGCATGGCCAAAGAAGATATCCGTTTACTGGAAGAAATCACACTCAATGCCTGGCCTGCACTCCAGACCGTCCTCATGGACGGCTGGGTGGTCCGGTTTGCAAAGGGCTATACCCGGCGGGCCAATTCCGTCAATCCTCTGTATCCCTCCACCCAGCCGCTGAAACGAAAGATCGAGGCCTGTGAACGGCTTTATTTTGCAAGGGG
>CAZAHK010000106.1:0-13756 GCA_964484555.1 uncultured Desulfobacula sp. | reverse complement strand
CATCGGCTCCATCTGTGAAAAAGCCCATACGGTAAATCCGAAAGACCCCATCTCCAGCATCAAGGAATTGTTTGATCATCAAAAACCGATCAGTGCCGTGGTCGTGACAAGGGACGAGGCCATCCAGGGCCTGGTCATGAATATCCATTTAAACCATAAACTCAGCCATCAGTACGGGTTTTCCCTGTTTTACAATAAACCGGTTGAGCAGATCATGGACAGATCCCCCATGATCATTGATGCGGGACAAGCCCTTGATGACGTGGTGGAAAAGGCCATGAGCCGGGAAAGTGCAAAGCTTTATGATCATATCATCGTGACACGCAACAACCGCCTTTTGGGTATTGTTGAGGTTCGTACAATTTTACGAACCCTTGTTTTGTCCCAGAAAGACCATGCCCGGCTCCAGGAAAAATATACGGCCCGGCTGGAGGCTGAAGATATTGAAAAGCAAAAGGTCATCCAGGATCTTCTGGAATCCCGCAAAATGCTTCAATTTGTGATTGATGCCATTCCCCATGCGATTTTCTGGAAAGACCGGAACAGCCGTTATCTGGGATGTAACCGGAAATTTGCAGAGGATGCAGGGGCACTGAGACCTGAAGATATCAGGGGGTTAAGCGACCAGGATCTCCCCTGGCACCCGGCGGAGGCAGCCCTTTTCAGAAATCAGGATCGCCGGGTCATGGAAAACAACCGGCCGGAGATTTATATTCATCAGGTTCAAACCAATGCTGAAGGGAAAAAACGATTCCTGGATACTCAAAAACGCCCCCTTTACGATGGCTCAGGAAAGGTTGCGGGCGTTCTCTGCCATTACCGGGATATTACCCAGCAGCTCCAGGATGCCGATGAAAGACTCCGGCTGGAAAAACAACTGGCCCAGGCCCAGAAGATGGAAGCCATCGGCCGCCTGGCCGGCGGTGTGGCCCATGATCTCAACAATATTTTGATGAGCGTTGTCAATTATCCGTATATGATCATGATGGACCTTCCGGAAGACAGTAAGCTCATGAGACCGCTGAAAATCATTCAGGCATCCGGAGAAAGAGCCTCCGCCATTGTCCAGGATCTTTTAACCCTGGCCCGGCGGGGGGTCACCAAAAAAGAACGCTTGGATTTGAATATGATTATTGAGGAATATCTTGGCTCTCCGGAATCATTGACATTAAAGACAGAGCATTCCGGGGTGAAAATCGGAAAACAGACGGACAAAGGGCTCCCGTTCATTGAAGGGTCGTCGGTCCACCTGATGCAAACGCTGATGAATCTGACCAATAATGCCGTGGAATCCATTCCGGATAAAGGAGAGGTGTTGATCACCACCCGGACCCAATATATCGACCAACCCCTGGACGGGTATGATTCCATCAACGAAGGGAATTATGTCGTCCTTTCGGTTTCGGACACCGGCATGGGAATAAAAAAAGAAGACCTTGAAAAGATTTTCGAACCTTTCTACACCAGCAAAAAAATGGGCAAAAGCGGCACCGGCCTCGGCATGTCCGTGGTCTGGGGCACCGTCCGGGATCATAACGGTTATATTGTGGTTTCAAGCGAACCCGGACGGGGAACAGTCGTCAACGTTTATTTTCCGGTCTGCCGGCAGGGGATCGGCCTTGCCGGGCAGGATATTCCGGATGAAGACCTCATGGGCCAGGGACAGTCCATTCTCATCGTTGATGATGTTCCGGATCAGCTTGAAATTGCCTCCAATTATCTGAGAAAGCTCAATTACAGGGTGCACACATCACAAAGCGGGGAACAGGCCATAGAACATATGAGATATAAGTCTGCCGATCTTCTGGTCCTGGATATGATCATGGAACCGGGCATGGACGGTCTTGAAACCTATATGAAAGCGCTTGAGATCAACCCGAAACAACCGGCCTTGATCGTCAGCGGCTTCTCCGAATCCGAAAGGGTTAAAAAGGCCCGGATGCTGGGTGCAGGCGCCTATTTGAGAAAACCCTATAATTTTGTCAATCTGGGCCGGGCCGTGAAACAGGAATTGCAGCGGACGGGTTAAGCCCTCTTTCAGCCCCGGGATGTGCCCGGGTATGCTCAAAGAATTTTACGGTTCCCGGGACCGGCATATCAAAATGAACGAAAAAAATAAAAAGGATTAGAATTCAGCACCGGCATACAACCCTGGGTTAATTCTTTTAAACAATTCGGGGGGGGCTTATTTTCAACAAAATGATTGCATTCTATAAATCATGAAAAAATCCCATTAGAACTTGATTTTCTAATGGGATTTAATTTGATACAAAGGATTTTCCTAAGATATTAATCTTAGGAAGACCGGATTGGTTTTCCGGCAAGAGGGTTGTAGATTTTCATAATTGCAAATTTAATGACATCTACCGTCTTGGCATTGATTATAATGTCAAAAAGTATGTTTTCGGCATTTTCCGGAATGATGCAGCCGTTCGAAGCATCAAAAGCCAGATTCGGAAACCCTTTTATGAGTTTCTTATGTTCCTTGTCACTGAAAGCAACCTGAATTGCCTTCTTACCGTCAATCTCTTTGACCTGATCAGCCAGGTCAACGGATTCAATCTTTTTTAACCGTTCATCATTTAAGAAAATATTGATATTATATCCTGCCATACTAATAACCTCCTGTTGATTTCCTGGTTTAATTTACCCCATAAATATAACCGTAAAAAATAGTTCAATCTAAAATGGCTTTGCCTAAATAAAAATACAAAAATCAATCAAATTGCTTCCATCTGCATTATTATGTCAGACATTTTTTGTCAAGAATCTAATTCTCTTTGAATCCGATGGCGAAGTAATTTTAATCGAAATTGAATTGAGTGGGAAAATGATCTTTTATATAAAAAATCCTTTTCCCGAATTCCCGGATGGCAATTTAAACAAGAAGGCCCATCCCCAATAAAGGCCATGGAATATAAAAGGGCACCTTTATGCAGGGCGGGAAGGGTTTAAAAAGCAGCAATAAAAGCCGTGGGGATCGCTCTGGTTTTTTTGAAATGGCTTTTTCAGCATCGACTATGAGGCCGGCAGGTGCTCAAATTCTGCCAAAAACCGGCACAGGATTCTGGAGAGGCCCACGTTCCATCCCGACACCAGGGAGAAAGGGTCTGCCTTGGGTATGGGCTCTTCCACTGCATAGGTATTGCTTAAAACCGGAGTAAAGGCGGAACCTGATTTTTTTTCGAGGATCAGCATAAGTTCCATGGAGGCCCTTGGATTTTTTTGGTCGGTATAATCACCGGAAAGGCGGGTGATTATACCGGACAGGCGAAAGGTGATATCCTTTTTATCATCGGTGAGAGCCGGTTTGAAATATATGGATCTGTATAGGACTTCCGATATTTTTTCCGTGATGAGCTTTGAAGGATAGCTGATAAATTCATTATAATAATCGGTCCGGTATTCATTTGCACCGATTTTGTAAACAAAGGAATGGGAATCAAAGGCGGAATTGATGGCAAATGCTTTTACCATGAGGGTTTCGCCTTGGAGCAGGCCGTTTTTTAAGGGCGCCGGCACCTGTGGGGAGAGGTCGTAATATTGTTTGGTGATAGCCTCTTTTTTCAGGCTCGAACAACCGGGGCCCAATGCCGTAAGCATCAGGATACCGGCCACAAGGGAGGATAATGTTCGTGTCATTGGGTTTTTTCCTTTATTTCGGCTTTTTCAGGCGGTTTTTCAAAGATCAGCCGGCCGGGATAGCGCTTGATGTCCTTGCTCATCTGTTTGAGGTTTTCAGAGGTTGTCTCAAGATTTTCCATGATCAGCTTGACCCGGTCCGAATTGAGCCAGACCATATGCTCGATGAGCCCTGAAGCAGTGGAAAGATTTTCCACCAGCTTGTCAAGATTGACGGAGAGGCTGTCGATCTTCGGAGAAAGCTTTGTTTCAAGGGTTTTCGCCATGTTTTGGGTGCTGCCGGCGGCCTTCTGAAAATCGGTGATGGCAGAGCCAAGGGGTGCCCGTGAGGTTTCAACGATGGTTCTCAAGTCTGAAAAAGAGGCCTTTGCATCTTCCAGGACGGAATTGATCTTATCGGTTTCAATGGCCTTGCTGATCTTCTGATTGGTCTCTTTCAGCTCTATGAGCAGAGACGCCGCCAGGACGGAAATATTATTGACGTCAAAATCATTGGCTTTGGCGTCCAGGGTCTTGAGCAGGGTTTCAATGTCCTTGGCGATCTTCCCGACATTGATGGCGGCAAAACCGTCCAGGATCTGGGCCATGGAATCTCCGAACTGCTTCATGCTGCTTCTCTGGGAAGGGATATAAATATTGTCCGGGGTCCAGGAAATCACCAGGTCATCACCGGGATTTTTCGGGGCATAATCGGTTTCAAGATAGCCCACCCCGGTCAGGCCCTTGAAGGAGAGCCGGATCACGAGCCCGTCATCTACGGCATTTTTAACCTTTTCTTCGGCCGAGTCACCGGTCTGGCCAAGGGATATATCTTCTTGAAGGGCGATGATGACCAGAACATAATCCGATTTTGTCTTATAGGTGCCGGCCGCACTGGTAATGGATTTGACGCTTCCGATCTGGATGCCCTTGTATTTGACTTCCGAACCGACGCTCAGCCCCTGGACGGATTCGTTAAAACAGGTTTCCACCAGCAATTCTTTTTTAAAGAATTGCCCTGCTCCGAAAATGATTAAAAAGGCAGCCCCAAGCCCCAAGGCAAGGATGACAAAAAGGCCGAGTTTAAAGAAATTGGCTTTTTGGCTCATTTTTCACCTTTCTCGATTTTCCGGTTAAAAAAATTATAAACATAGGGATTCTCCGTATTGGTTTTCATTTGTTCGGGCGTTCCTTGGGCAATGATGCCTTTGGCGCTTTTTTCCAGCATGATGATCCGGTCGGCAACGGCGTCGATACTGGCCAGCTCATGGGTGACGATGACAAAGGTGATGCCCAGGGAAGCGGCAAGGTCTTTCACCAGGTTGTCCAGGCCGGCCGAGGTCACCGGGTCCAGCCCTGCCGAAGGCTCGTCAAGGAAAATGATGGACGGATCAAGGGCCATGGCCCTTGCCAGGGCCGCCCGTTTTTTCATGCCCCCGGACAGTTCGGCCGGCATGAGGAATCCGCTTTTTTCAAGCCCCACCCGTTTGAGTTTCATCCAGGCAATATCTTCCATCATGTCGGCCGGCAGCCGGGTGAATTCCCTTAAGGGCAGCAGGATGTTTTCCAATACCGTCATGGAGCCGAAGAGGGCCCCGCTCTGGAAGGCCACCCCGATTTTTTGCAGAATGCGGTTTCTGTCGTCGCCCACGGCAAGGCAGAGGTCTTCTCCCTGGATCAGGACCCGGCCTGAAATGGGCGGCAAAAGACCGATCATGTTTTTCAGAAGAGTGCTCTTTCCGCATCCGGACCCGCCGATAATGATGAAAATTTCGCCTTTAAAAACATCAAAATTAATATTTTCAAGAATCGGGATCAGGCCGTATCCTGCAAAAAGATTTTCTATTTTAATGACGGTTTCCTTCATATGCCGAGACTATAATAAACGATTGAAAAGATGCCGTCAAACACGGCAATGAGGACAATACCGGTGACAACGGCCCTTGTGGTGGATATGCCCACGGCGGAAGGCCCGCTTTCGGTCTGGTATCCCCGGATGCACCCGGCTGCGGCAATCAGGATGCCGAAGACAAAACATTTGATCAGGCCGCCGGTCAGGTCCCCCCAGGAGACAAAGGAGGCAATCTGGTCATAATAGGAAATAAAGGGATAGCCCATGGAGGTGATGACGACGGCGCCGCCCAGGATTCCCACCAGGTTGGAAAACAGGGTCAGAAGGGGGGTGATAAAGGTGGCGGCAATGATTCTCGGGACAATGAGAAATTTCACCGGGTCAAGGCCCATGACTGTTAAGGCATCAATTTCTTCGTTGATGCGCATGGTCCCGATTTCCGCCGCAAAGGCCGAGGCCGACCGCCCGGCCAGGATAATGGCCGTCATGAGGGGCCCCAGTTCCCGGACCATGGCGATTCCGATGAGATTGGCCACATAGAGTTCAGCCCCGAACATCCGCATGGGGATGGCGGCCTGAAAGGCCATGACCAGGCCGACGATAAAACTGATGAGGGCCACAATGGGCAGGGCGTCCACCCCGGCCCGCTCAGCCACGAGAAAGGTATCGGCCCAGCGGATTTTTTTCGGATGCAAAAGGCTTTGAAAAAGGGCCAGGGTGATTTCTCCCGTATAGGTGATGAATTCCTTGGCTTCGGCCAGGGCATCCAGAAGCGATTTCCCCTGGTTCTCGACAAAGGAAAGGGGTTCGGGCCTTTGGGCTGAAAAGTCTGCCTGGCGGACGTCCTTTGCCATGTCCACCAGGGTTGAAAACCCGGACTTCAACCGGACCATGGAAAAATTTTGAATTCCCTTTTTTTCGGCCTCATTTTCCAAAAGACAAAGAAAGGCCGCACCGGCCGTGTCCATATAGTCAACAGCCTCAAGATCCAGGACCAGGTTGGGCGTACGGGTTTCAGCAATGATCCGCAACCCTTCCGGCAGGAGGAGAGATGCGCTTTTTGCATCCAGCCTGCCGGTCAGGGAAAGAACCGTATTCCCGTCATGTGTTGAAACCGTCCATTGCTTCATGCGTCAAATTCCCGTGTACCCTGTCAAGGGATTTTTCTTTCCAATGGCTGTATACCATGTTTGGCCGGTATTATTCAATGCCCGGCCCTTTTTGTACGGCCAGGGCCACCCATTCATCGATAATTTCTTCATGAACCACGGACAGCCCGTTTGCTTCAAGGGCCGCCAGAACGCTTGCCTTCCGTTCCTGGATGATGCCGGAAAGAATAGCCGTGGTATCTTCGGTCATCCTGAGGGCCATGTCCGGCAGGATGTCCACAATGACCTGGGCGATGATATTGGCGGCAATGCAGCCATGGAGTCGGGGTTCGCTCCGGTCCAGGGTCTGGCATGACAGACGGTAAATGGAGGGGTCCACCTTGTTCAGGTCAAGATTCTCCCGGGCAACGGCAATGGCGGTTTCATCGGTGTCGATCCCCAGGAGAGAAGCCGCGCCCAGTTTTGCCGCCGCAATCATGAGGATACCCGAGCCCGTGCCCACATCCAGAAAGCTTTGGCCGGGCTTGAGAAAGGCCTCCATGAGTTTCAGGCACATGGCTGTGGTCGGATGGGTCCCCGTTCCAAAGGCCATGCCGGGGTCCAGGTGGATCACGATCTCCCCTTTTTTTTCAATATGGTCCTTCCACTGGGGTTTGACAATGATCCGGTCCGTAATCCGGGTGACATTGAAATAGGCTTTCCAGGCATCGGCCCAATCTTTTTCATCCACCACGCCAATCCCCATTTCAACCCGGATGCCCATATCCGCCAGCTTTGCCGCCCGGCTGCCGATCTGTTCCAGGACAATGGCCGAGGAATCCAGAAGCGGCAGATAGCCGGTGATGGAATACTGTTCAGGAAGGGGAAGGGTTTGGGTACCGAATCCCTCATCCGGTTCCTCCAGGGGGATATCACAGACCACCCCTTTGACGTTAAAGGAGAAAAAAATCTGACAGATGAGTTCCTCTGCCAAAGGGATGTCCTCGGTTTCAAACAGGAGGGTGATTTTATTAAATTTCATGAAATTCCGCTCTTTCTTGAGTTTTGGTTAGAAAAGGATTATTTTCCATATTTTCCGGTTTGTCAAATTGAATACAGGGAGGAGGCGGATTGAGGGGCAGGAACAGGCCGTCAATCCGGGCAGTGAATGAAAAATCCATATGACCGCCTTTTTATTTATTATCTGGACGGGGTCCCGGCCATGGACCGGGAGATGGAAACCCATGGGGCTTTTTTGGGCACATGGATCGAGGAAAAGGAGGCCTTTCTTTTTTTTGCCTCACCCTGTGACGGTCTGGTGGATCGGATAACGGCCGCAAATACCGGCATCCGCCTCATTGAAAAATATGAGATGACCGGGGAAGAATGGCACGGGGACAGGATCGAACCCTATCATATCCAGGAACTGTGCATTTTCCCGCCCTGGATGAGGCCGGATCAAACAGATGAAAAGACAAAAGAAGTCCTGCTGGACCCCGGCGTGGTCTTCGGCACCGGACGGCACCAGACCACGGAAGACTGCCTGGTTCTGATTCACCGGCTCTGTTCAAGAGAAAAGATAGAGACGGTTCTGGATATCGGCACGGGAACCGGGCTCCTGGCTTTGGGAGCTGCCGCCCTGGGCTGCCGCCGGGTCCTGGCCTGTGATTTTAATCGTCTGGCCGTCAAAACCGCCCTGAACAATATCCGGCTCAACAGGGTTGAAGACCGGGTTCTGGCCTTCCAGGCCAGGGGAGAAGACATGATGCCCATCCCCTGTGACCTTCTGGTGACCAATATCCATTATGATGTCATGCGGCATCTCATTGAAAGCCCTCACCTGCTGGAGAAAAAATGGATCATCCTGTCGGGGCTGTTGAATTCCGAAGCCAAAAAGGTCCTGGCCTCGCTTTCCGCCAAAGCCGTTCATATTGTTGAAAGGCGATGTCCGGACGGAATCTGGAATACGATTCTGGCCAAACCCTTAAATTAAAACCGCCGGAGAGCATTCATGGTTCTCCGGCGGTTTGATTTCAGGTATCTGCCCGTTTAGGCTTCCCCGCGTTCCTCCAGCACTTCCTTGAGCACGGTCAGGGCCGTATTGGCGGCGGGAACCCCGCCGTAAATACTGGTCTGGAAAATGACTTCGGCAATCTCTTCCCTGGTGCAGCCTACGTTCAGGGCTGCATGGGTGTGGAGCTTCAGTTCATCCGGTTTGGAAAGCACCGTCAGGGCCGCCACCGTAATCAACTGGCGGGTCTTGTGGGGGATTTTTTCCCTGGCATACATCTGGCCCGTAATGTACAGGGACATATCCTTTGCCAGGTCCTTGTCAAAATATTTCCACAGGTTATAGGGCTTGTCCTCATCCTTAACCGTTGAAAAATAAAGTTTGGCAGTCTCACCTGTTTTTTTTGCTATTTCCTTGGGGTCCACCTTGCCTCCTTATCTGTTGGCTTTTCTGAAACCCAGTTGATCCAGGGCAATGATCCATTTGCAGATATTGGCGGAACCTTCCACCATGGAATAGGTGGGGGCATCCCTGTAATACCGGGCCACCGGGTATTCGGTAGAGTATCCGTAGGCGCCCAGGATTCTCATGGCATAGTTGGAAGCCTTGGTGGCAATTTCACCGGCCAGGTATTTGGCCAGGGCCACGGAGAGGCCGTTGTTCAGCTCGCCCTGGTCCTTTTCCCAGGCGGCCTTGTAGGTTACCAGACGGGCGGCTTCGATCTCAGCCGTCATCTGGGCGATCATGTCCTGGTTCATCTGGAATTCACCTATTTTTTTGCCGAACTGTTTTCTTTCATTGCAGTATTTGGTGGCGGCATCCAGGCAGGCCTGGGCAAGCCCCACGCCGCCGGCGGCGGCGGACAGCCGGGTCTGGTTCAGGGAGGAGAAAACGATTTTTGCGCCGTCTCCGGGTTTGCCCAGGATATTTTCCTTGGGCACCTTGACGTTATCCAGGAAAACCTCTCCGGTTGGAGAAGAATGGGACCCCAGCTTGTCCAGCCCGGAAGTCTTGATGCCGGCAAAATTTTTGGGCTCGATGACAAAGGCAGAAAGGCCCTTGGACCCGGCGGCCTTGTCCGTGTAAGCATAGCAGATCAGGACATCGGCCACGTTGGCATTGGAGATCCAGGTCTTGGAACCGTTCAGGAGCCAGTGATCTCCCTTGTCTTCCGCTGTTGTGGCCATGGCCATGACGTCGGAACCGGCATCGGATTCCGTGATGCCGAAACCACCGATATATTCAGCGGTGCAGAGTTTCTGGACATATTTTTTCTTGGTTTCTTCATTCCCGTATCTGAAAATGGTATAGGCGCAGCCCAGAACCTGCATATTGACCTGGACCCGAAGAGATGAAGAAGCCTTTGCCAGCTCTTCGGTCACGATCATGGCCGCCAGGAACCCCATGTTTTCTCCGCCGTATTCCTCGGGAATGACGGTGCCGAAAAATCCCAGTTCTCCCAGGGGTCTCATGACCTCTTTGATGGGCAGGTAATGTTTGTTATCCCATTCATCGGCAAAGGGTTCGATCTGTTTTTTTGCAAAATTTCTGATTTCTTTCTGGAGCATCTGAAGCTCCTTTGATAATTGAAAATCCATTGTTCCTCCTAAAGGGTTAAAATTTGTCGGCGCTTAATCCCATGGCTTTTGAAAAGGATGTTGCAGCCTCGGTCAGTGTATGAATACAATTGGAAAGATGATCCTCCTGTTTGAACCTGATTTCAGGGATGGCAAGGCTCAAACTTGCCAGGATCAGTCCTTTATAGTTAAAAACAGGGGCGCTGAGTGAACCGAGCCCCGGGGTTCTTTCCCCAAGGCTCAGGGCATAGCCCTGTTTTTTAATTTTTTTAAGCTCCTTGATCAGTTTATCCTGTCGGACAATGGTGTGTTTTGTCATGGGCTCGAATTCCGTGGTCTTGAGATAAACGGTTTTATATTCTTCTTCGGAAAAGGCCAGAAGGCATTTGGCCGAGGCCCCGGCATAGAGGGGGGACTGGTTGCCGATGGGCATGCCGGCCTTGAGGACCTTGGGGGATTCAATGGTATCGATACAGATCCTCATATTTCCTTCGATGATATTCAGATGAACGGTTTCAAGGGTGGCACCTGCCACTTCCTCCATGAATCTCCGTCCCATGCGGGAAAGATTGTTGGAGCTGTTGAGGTTTTCGAGGAACCGGTAAAAAACCGTACCCACAAAATACTGGCGGGTCAGGGGATCCTGCCGGACAAATTCATAGGATTTCAGCACCTGAAGGATTCTCTGGACCGTGGCCGGGCTGAACCCCAGGGAGGTGCTCAGCTCCCGGATTCCCCAGGAAGGCTTGATGTCCTGAAATTTCAGCATAATTTCCAGGGCTTTTTCTATGGCATTGGGCCTTTTGATGTCTTTGGGCATGGTTTGGCTTTCCTCAGGCCGGGATCAATGATTCGGGGTCGTTCCTTTTTAAGGTCATCGGCATAATTGTTCTATATTTCAAAACGTTGTTTCATAATATGATTGTCACCTAAACAAAAATCTGATAGGGTTGTCAAGAAAAAAGTTAGATTATAGCTGAAAAATAGCTTGACAAAGCAGGGGATTTATTTCAAGTTTAGATGTTCAAAAAGGATCAGACACACATGAATCATTTTAGGTCCTGCAGAGAGCCTTTTAGGACCCTGCTCTCTGCAGGACATGACTATTTCGGCGTGACAGGGAAGATATGCTAATCAATGACGGCAAGGACCTGTTTGGTCGCAACTTTGTCCCCCACAGCGACCCGGATTTCCGTTATCTTGCCGGAATTGGCGGCCATAATGGGGTTTTCCATTTTCATGGCCTCAAGAACCAGGATCTCCTGGCCTTCGGCAACGGTATCGCCTGGTTTGACATGGACCTGGAAAATGGTTCCGGGCATGGGGGCTAAGATTTCAGTGCTCATGTTCATCTCCTTTGTTCGGTATGGATGGGTTTCTTTTCTTCGGTCTATACTTAAAGAACAGGCTAAAGTCAAGTTCCGGGCAAAAGGGAAGGGATGCCGGAAATTTTGAGAGCTATAATGTTTGGAAACGCGAGTATAACACATGATCGGATTTTCTTTTTAAAGGGAACGGATCGGAAAATGATAATTAATTATGACCGGGAGTAAAGAATGAGACAATATTTTGAACACATGGCGGAATTTGGAACGGAACTTAATAAAGGGCAACTGCTGAGCTCGGAAGCAAATGTGAAAAGTATCCTGGAAGTTGAGGCCGGGATAGATGCCGAAGTTGAAAAAGTAAAAAATGCAGGTCTTCCCACGGAAAAAATTAATCAAAGGGGAGAAATGACGGTCTGGCAGCGGCTGGATTACCTGGTTGATCCGGGCACCTGGATTCCCCTTCATACCATTTTCAACCCCGAAGACAATGAAGAAGGCACCACCAACGTCATTGACGGCCTGGCCCAGATTTCCGGCAAATGGTGCGTGGTGGCCGGGTTTGACAACAAGGTCATGGCCGGGGCCTGGATTCCGGGACAGCCGGAAAATATCTTCAGGGCCACCAATTTGTCCAAACGCCTGAACATTCCCCTGGTCTGGCTGGTCAACTGCAGCGGGGTAAAGCTGACCGAGCAGGAAAAATTCTATGCCAACCGGAGGGGTAGCGGCACCACCTTCTACCGCCATGCCGAACTGGAACAGATGGGCATCCCGGTCCTGGCCGGCATCTACGGCACCAACCCGGCCGGCGGCGGATACCAGGGCATCAGCCCCACCATCCTCTTTGCCCACAAGAACTGCAATATTGCCGTGGGCGGCGGCGGCATCCTGAGCGGGATGTCCCCCAAGGGCTATTTCGACCTGGAAGGGGCGGAACAGCTCATTGCCAATGCCAAACAGTACAAGGAAAAACCCCCCGGATCAGTGGACATCCATTACAATGAAACCGGGTTTTTCAGGTATGTCTATGAAGAAGAAACCGGGGTCCTGGACGGGCTCAAGGATTATATGAAGGACATGCCGGCCTATAACCCCAAATTTTTCAGGGTGGCCCAGCCTGCGGAACCCAGATTTTCATCGGAAGATCTTTACCGCCTCATGCCCTTTAACCAGAAACAGATCTATAATTTCAGGGAAATCATTGCCCGCCTGGTGGACGGTTCCGAACACATGGAATTCAGGCCCGAATACGGCCCGGAAATTTATACCGGGCTTGTGAAAATAGACGGTTTCCTCGTGGGCATGATCGGCAACAACCAGGGCTGGCTGGGTGAAAATTATCCCGAATACGCCGACTACGGCGGCATCGGAGGAAAACTCTACCGCCAGGGCCTCATCAAGATGAATGAATTTGTCACCCTCTGCGGCCGTGACCGGATTCCCTTGATCTGGTTCCAGGACACCTCGGGCATCGACGTGGGGGATATTGCGGAAAAAGCGGAACTCCTGGGCCTGGGCCAGTCCCTCATCTATTCCATCCAGCAGACCGACGTGCCTATGATCCTGGTCACCTTGCGAAAGGGAACGGCAGCGGCCCACTATGTCATGGGCGGGCCCACGGCCAACCGTCACAATGCCTTTACCCTGGGCATCGCCACCACGGAAATCTATGTGATGCACGGAGAAACCGCGGCCGCTGCCAGTTTCTCCAGACGGCTGGTCAAGGAAAAGGATGCCGGGCGTCCCCTGGAACCTATTATCGAGAAAATGAACGAGCAGGCAAAACAATACTATGACAATTCAAGACCGGCCTATTGTGCAAAATACGGCATGGTGGATGAAGTCGTAAAAATGAACAAATTGCGCGATTATCTGAAAGCCTTTGCCGGGGCCTGCTACCAGAATCCGAAATCCATCTGTCCCCAGCATCATTTGATTACCCCGAGAGTGATCAGAGGATAGGATAATATAACCAACTTTATATTTCAGGAGGCCCCTATGGCAGACCCTCAATTTTTAAAAATTTCAAAAGACGACCAGGTGGCCAGGATTACGCTGGACCGGCCCAAGCACAATGTCCTGGACATTCCCATGATGATGGAACTCAATTCAGAGCTTGAAAAGATTGCCGCGGACAAGGAACTGAAATGCGTGTTGATCACGGGAGAAGGCAGAAGCTTCTGCGCCGGTGTCGAGGTGGGGGACCACAAACCCGACAACGTGGACATGATGGTGGCCACCTTTAACCGGATCTTTGAACTCATCAACATGATCGATAT
>CAZAHK010000105.1:3355-14053 GCA_964484555.1 uncultured Desulfobacula sp. | reverse complement strand
ATTCCTCAGCAATATTAAAGAGTTTGAAGCCATCAACCGGCATTTTCCTGAATAAGGCATAAGAGCGCCATCCCCTGAAACAGGATAGGGTCAAACAGGATTTGTCCATTTTGCTTGACATAAAAAAGAAATTAATTATTTTAGGACACGTATTTTTGTTTTTTGGTGTAGGATATTTTATTTTCACAACCCGGTAAAATATTCTTTTTGATAAGGGTCAAATAAAGGAAGACTGAAGTGGTGACACACATAGCAACATCGGGTGCTGAACGAAAAATGCTTTCAGATGCAGGATATGCTGATCCGGCGATCAATTATTATCTTGAAAAAAAATATATGGGACATATTGAAAATGCGGACCAGGTGTCTGAGAATGTGGGCTCCTGCGGCGATACCATGAAAATTTACCTTGAAATCGACAACCGGAAGGTCATCAAAGACGCCAGGTATGAAATTACCGGCTGTGCCGGGGCCATTTCCGCTGCCATGGCAGCCGTGGACCTGGTCAAGGGGAAAACTCTGGATGACGCATTAAAGATAAATGACGGTGATGTTTTTAAAGTCCTTGAAAATATTCCTGAAAAAAAGCATCATTGTATCCAGCTTGCCGTCAAAACCATGCACAAGGGGATTCTGGATTATAAAGAAAAATTTTCCATGTAAAAAACATTCCCATGCATAGGGCCGGCGGATCATTGAATTTTTAATGAAAAAGGGGAGGATTTATTCTCAGGTTTCTGAAGACCATATTATTCTGTTCAGCCTGCCTCTTTTTTATATCAACTTCCGGTTGCAGTTCTCTGGATGAATTTGATATCAGGAACCTGGCCAAGACCGATATCGATGAGGTATCGGAAATCCACATCCAGCAGGTCACTTCCCTGTTAAGGGATTTGACTGAAAAACTCTATAAAAAAAATCCATCCGAATTAAAAAAAAACAGCTGGCAGACCATTGAATCCCGTCTGAACCAGATTTTTCAATGCCCGCCAAATGAAAATTTAGCCGAGCTGGGTCATCAAAAAGGAACGAAGGCCATTCTTCTTGGGTTTGAGCCCGGCTATTCGGGAGACCGGGTTTTTGCCATGATGTACGGATTATATACCATGATCCATACCTCCTATAATTCCAAATGCGAGTTTTTTATCCCCGACACATTGGATGAACAATCCCTTTACAACAGTGCGCGGAATATTGAAATCTTTGTCTGGCGCCTGAATACCCGGTTGAAAGAGGACGGGCACCCCTTGATCTTTACCAATACCCTGGAAGGGGAAGTAAAGAACCTCAGTTATGAACGCATTTTCGGTAAAATCATCAGCCTTCAGGATACCATGGCGCTCATCGTATCCAACAGGACCGGCAGGATTATCAAAGAGGTGGTCTTGTTTACGGGCATGGCCTTCCTGCCCATAGGCCTATAGGCCGCGGTCCCGTATCATTGCTTCAAACCGCTTCAATTGATCTTCATAATATTCTTTTTTTTCTTCCGACCGGATCAGGGCTTCCCGGGCTGCAGCCAGGGCGGATGTTATGTCATCGTTGGCCGCCAGGGCCTCTGCATAGGTGTCCAGAATATAGGCCTCTCTTTTCTGCTCCAGGGCTTTTTTTGCATATTCCAGAGCTTTTTCCCTGTCTCTGTATCCTTCTTCAGGGCAGGTGGAATAGAGCCAGGACAGGTTATTGAGGGCATGGATGTTCACAGGATCAATCCTCAGGACGTTTTCATAGGCATCAATGGCCCGGTCATAGTTTTTCCGTCCATAATAATAATCGCCGACAAGGGTATAAAGATCTGAATTGGCCGGGTCTACAGCCATGTGCTGAAAAAGAACCTGTTCCGCAATAAAATTGTCAAATTTTTGCTTTGCAGGCCCGGAACTTATGGAATAGCCAGCTCCACAAAGAAATACAATCCCGATGAGATAAGCTGAGATCATTTTTTTGATCTTTGAGTGATGGGCTGAGATCAAAGCCGGATTTTTTTCACAGTCTTCCAGAAATTTGATCCGTTCACCAATGCTGAAATGGTGCCAGTTGGGTTTGTCCTCGGATTGCCGGGAATAGGATGCGATTTTATGGAAGGTGGAAATCAGGGAAGAGGCGTCACGGGTAAACTCGTAGACATGAAGATCAGCCTGGCGTTCAAAATTTCTCATGAAAAAACCGAAGATAAACCGGAAATACAGAGTAAATGCTCCGATCAAGGTCAGGCTGATGAGGATGGCGTGGGCCGTGGTTTTTTCGATTCCAAACCATGAAAAGCATTGATATACGGGTTCCAAAAGGTATAATAACAGCATCACGGGCTCAAAAAAAACAAAATTGCAGACCATGAAACCGGCAAAAAATAAAAGATAAAATACCATGTGATATTTCTGAACATGGCCTATTTCATGCAGCATTACCGCATCGAGTTCTTCATCGGACAATACCCTCATCAAAGACGGGGTCACCAGAAGATACCGGAATCTGCCGACAAAGCCCATGACCCCGGCCGTCATCATATTTCCACCAAACAAATCCCATTTTAAGATGTCGGAATATTTCAGCCCGGCTTTTTTACAGACCGCTTCGATTCTGGCCCGGGTATATCCCTGTTCCAGGGGCTTGCAATTCCAGATCTTCCGGATGAAAACAGGCCCGAAGACGGCAATGGCCAGCAAAAAAAGAGAAATATACCCGATCTCTCCGGCCGGTGATGCCAAATAGTCCTTTAGCGGTTTCCAGGGCAGAAGGTTCAGAAGATCCGCAGCCAGAGACAGACAGAACCAGGGAAAAAGTGCGGGAAGGGAAAAGGAGATGTTGGACAGGATATACTCTTTTTTGGATACCGTGCCTGCAAAATATCTGTTTTGCACCGGATACGCCTCATTCCAGATGATGATAAGATAGAAGAGATAGAGCCCGATGAAAAAAACAGCTTTAAACGTCGGCAGAAGTTCAAAGAATTTGATGCCGGAAAACAGCAGCGTCAGTTTAAATCCGTAGATATTAAAGGCAAAAAGGATCAATGCCGACACGGACAAGCGGTTTATCCTGTTCTGGATCAGATGGTCAATATTCTCGTAAGGATTTATTGCCGCAAGCCTTTCAATCCGTTTAAAGGAGAGCCGGCAGACGCCGGCAAAGCCGAGAGCCGTCAAAACAGCATTGAGGATCCCATTTCCATTTGTCGGATCAAGGTTTTGAAACAATTCCGAGGTGCTGTAAACGACCAGGGCCACAAGAAAATACAATAAATTGGAAAACATTTAAAGGGTTCCCCTAACAGCAAAGGAATTCAAAACAATCCAGGTTTTCACATCAAATTTTATATGTTTGTCCCGGAGGATTTCCAGGGCCATGGACGGTGACACCATTAGGATCTCTATGTCCTCGGAAGCCTCATTATAGCGGTTTGAGGGGATTCCCTCACATTCTGCAAACATGAGGCAGAGAGATTCATCGGTCATCCCTGAAGACGAAAAAACCGCCGGGCTTTGATTTATGATCCGGGTCATTGTCAACCCGGTTTCTTCAAACAGCTCTCTTTTTCCGGCTTCTTCTATAGACTCGCCTTTGTCCACCAGTCCTGCCGGAAATCCATACTGATAATCGCCCAAAACCACCCTGAATTCCTTAATCAACACCAGTTTTTTTTCTTTTTTATGATAGGGTATGATCACGACGGCATCGGCGATGCGGTCGTCTTGTTCAAGGGGGTTTGCCGGATTTGATCGTGAGGCAAAAATCCATTCCTTATCTTGGTCCACCCTGTCTTTATACTGAACGGAGAATAGATTAAGATGGTTATGGTCTGTTATTTTATTGATGCAATTGATTTTCATTCCGGCTCCCTGATCAACAATACTCATTTAAAGCGGAAATACTACTCAAAATTATGGTTTTTTACAATGAAAGAAAGAGAATTTATGCTGGGCTGATATTCATGATATGACGAAATACAAGCCAGAAATGGCAGGCGCTTCCCAAAAGAACAAAGATATGCCAGATTTCATGGAAGCCGAATACGCCGGGGAAGGGGTCCGGCTTTTTAAGGGAATAGATAATGGCGCCCACACTGTAAAAAAAACCGCCTGCGGCAAGCCAGAACAGACCGGCGGGGGGCAGGGCCTTTGCCAGCGGATAGATCGCTACCATGCACAACCAACCCATGGCCAGATAGATCAGGGTTGAAATCCATCGGGGAACATGCATGGCAAAAATTTTTAAACCCATGCCGACAACGGCAATACCCCAGACCGCCCCGAAAACACTCCATCCCCAGGGTCCCCGGAGCGGGACAAGGCAGATGGGTGTGTATGAGCCTGCAATGACGGCAAAAATCATAATATGGTCAATCCGCCGGAAAACCAGGAGGGCCTTTTCCGATAAGTTCAATCCATGGTAAAGGAAACTTGCCGTGTACATGAGCACCAGGGAGGTGCCGAAAATGGAAAAAGAGACCACATGCCAGGCATCGGCTTTGATGGCGGCAAAAACGATAAGAAGCGTCAGGCCCACAATAGAGGCAAGGGCTCCTGCCATATGGGAGAGGGCATTGACCGGCTCCCGGAATATTTTTACACAGGATATCATAATCCTAATTTATAGTGCCCATCCGCTTTAATGCATAGTCTTGTCTTCTATAATTACATTTCTTTTACCTGAAGATCGATTATAAAATAATACCTATTTCGATAAACTTCTTGAAAAAATATGCTGATATGCTAATAGTTGCAAAGATTTAAAGTCAGATACAGGAATGGAGGGTTTCATAAAAACCTTCCGGCATCATTTAATGTTAACAGATGGAGGGGAGTATCGATGAAATTATTAAAAGCAATGGCGGTTTGTATTACGGTTCTTACCATGTCCACGATTGCCATGGCAGGGACACTTCAGGATGTTAAAGCCAAAGGATTTATTCAGGTAGGGGTTAACGGTGAACTGTTTGGTTTTGGGAAACCGGATGATAAAGGGGTCTGGAGAGGCATAGATGTGGATTGTGCCAGGGCGCTTTCGGCGGCTGTTTTTGGTGATCCTGAAAAATTAAAATACACGACGCTTACCGCTAAAACCCGATTTACCGCATTACAGTCCGGAGAAATTGATGTCCTTTTCAGGAATGCCACCCAGACCTTGACCCGGGATACGGATCTCGGGCTTGATTTTGCCATGGTCAATTATTATGACGGCCAGGGATTTCTGGTTCCGAAAAAACTGGGGGTAAAAAGCGCCAAAGAACTGGACGGCGCAACCGTCTGTGTTCTTCCCGGAACAACCACGGAATTAAATGTGGCCGATTTTTTCCGCTCCAACAAGATGACCATGAAGCCGGTGGTTATTGAAAACAACGCCGAACTCAACCAGGCTTTTTTTGCCGGCAGATGTGACTGTTTAACATCTGACGCGTCTCAGCTTGCCGGAATACGCTCCGTCGCCCCCAACCCCGGTGATTATATGGTTCTTCCCGAAATTATTTCCAAGGAACCCCTGGCCCCTGCCGTCAGACACGGAGACAACCAGTGGAAAGATATTGTGACCTATACCGTATATGCGTTGATTGAAGCGGAAGAGCTGGGTGTGACCTCTAAAAATGTGGATGACATGCTGAAAAGCGACAACCCGTCAATTCAACGGTTTTTAGGTGTCAGCCCCGGAAATGGAAAAGCCCTGGGCCTTGATGAAAAATTCGCTTACAATATTGTCAAAACGGTAGGGAATTACGGCGAGATTTTTGAGAGAAACGTCGGCGTGAATACCCAGCTTGGTATTGCAAGAGGGCTCAATGCACTCTGGAAAAACGGCGGATTAATGTATTCGCCTCCATTTAAATAAAAATACACCTTTGCGCAGGGTGCAACGGCACCCTGCGGTTTCCCAGATATAAAAACATAATGACGATCCCTATTCATCATAAAAATTCTAAACCCATATCCTTCTGGTATGACCCGGATAAACGATCCATCCTTTACCAGATCGGCGCAGCCTGTTTTCTTACCTTTGTCGCCTGGTACCTGGTTTCCAATACCTTGACCAATCTTGAAAGGCAGTCCATAAGCACAGGCTTTGGATTTTTGAACAAGGAGGCTGCCTTTGAAATCGGAGAGTCTCTGATTCCCTATTCTGCAGTGGACAGATATGGTAAAGCCCTTTTTGTAGGGGTTTTAAATACCCTTCTGGTATCCTTCACCGGCATTGTCCTGACCGTCATCCTCGGCACCTTTATCGGGATTGCAAGACTGTCTAAAAACTGGCTGGTTAAAAAATTTGCTGCGGTCTATATTGAATTGTTTCAGGATATACCGGTCTTACTGCAACTTTTTTTCTGGTATGCATTTTTCAATGAAATGCTGCCTTCTCCAAAGGATGCCGTCAATCCCATCAAGGGGGTATTTTTATGCAATCGGGGATTGATTTTTGGAATTCCCCAATCCCATCCTGTCTATGGGTATATGGCCATTACTTTCATCATTGCCGTGATTATTCTCGTTTTCCTAAAAAAATGGGCTAGGAAAAGGCAGAATGCGACGGGCCGGATCTTTCCTTTTTTTAAAACCGCCGCGGCTTTGATTGTCGGCTTTCCCCTGGTATGCTGGCTCCTTGGCGGCGCGCCGACGGATATGAATCTCCCTGAATTAAAAGGATTTAATTTTAAGGGCGGGGTGGGGGTCAGCCCTGAGTTTATGGCGCTTCTGCTGGGACTTGTTTTGTATACGGCGGCCTTTGTGGCAGAGGTTGTCAGGGCAGGCATCCAATCGGTCTCCAAAGGGCAGACCGAGGCGGCCATGGCCATTGGCTTAAAACCCGGCCAGGTTTTGAACCTTATCATCCTGCCCCAGGCCTTAAGAGTCATCATTCCGCCCTTAACGAGCCAGATGCTCAATTTAGCAAAAAACAGCTCCCTTGCCGTTGCCATCGGGTACCCGGATTTTGTTTCCGTTGCCGGAACAGTTATCAATCAGACCGGTCAGGCCATTGAAGGGGTTTTGCTGATCATGCTGGTCTATCTCATTTTCAGTTTATCCACCTCTGCGTTTATGAACTGGTATAATAAGAAAATGGCCATCATAGAAAGGTGATAATATTTCAATAAATTAGATATGGAATTACAAACAACCCATAAAAATTCAATAACCGTCAAACCGCCCATAGCCAGTGCGGGTATCTTGGGCTGGATGAAAAAGAATCTGTTCAGCGGTCCTTTGAATACCCTTCTGACCCTTTTTATCCTCAGTATGGTCTGGTTTTCCATCCTTCCGTTTTTAAAATGGGCCTTAATAGATGGTTCCTGGCTTCCCGGTGCCAACTGCAGGGAATCGGACGGGGCCTGCTGGTCCATTATTTCAAGCAATTATAAAATGATCCTGTTCGGATTTTATCCCCAGGATATTTTATGGCGGCCCATCACCGCCATCGCTCTGCTGGTTGCTTTGCTGTTCATCAGCAGGAACAGGAAATTCTGGAATAAATTTCTCGGATATGCCTGGGTCATTTCTTTGGTGGTGATGGGGATATTGCTGAAAGGAGGCCTTTTCGGGCTTGAAACCGTTGACATTGAAAAATGGGGCGGCATCATCCTGACCTTGCTTCTGTCGGTTTTCGGCCTCACCGCCGCATACCCCCTGGGCGTGATCCTGGCCCTGGGTCGACAGTCCAGGATGCCGATGATTAAGACCTTTTGCATTTTTTATATTGAGTTCATCCGCGGGGTTCCGCTCATCAGCCTGCTTTTTATGTCTTCCGTGGTGTTTCCCTTGTTTCTGCCCGAGGGATTCTCCTTTCATGCGGTTTTAAGGGCCCAGGTCGCCATTATCATGTTTACGGCAGCCTATATTGCAGAAGTGGTCCGGGGTGGGTTGCAGGGCATGAACAAAGGCCAGTATGAAGCTGCGGATTCCCTGGGCTTGAATTATGCCCAGACCATGAGGCTGGTCATCCTGCCCCAGGCCTTAAAAATTGTTATTCCGCCCTCGGTCAGTGTTTTAATTTCAGCCTTTAAAGATACCTCCCTTGTCGTTATTATCGGGCTCTATGATTTGCTTAAAACAACAAAGGCGACTTTATCTGAACCCAGATGGATGGGGTTTTCAGCCGAAGCCTATATTTTTCTGGCCCTTATTTATTTTATTTGCTGTTTTTTTATGTCCAGCTACAGCCGGAAACTGGAAAAAGAACTGAATACGAGTCTGGAATAATTATCGTTAACACCATTGATAAAGTGATGATTTATGAACACGGACAAAACAGATTCCATTGATATTTCAAATGAAGACAGCATCATTAAGATCGTTGATATGCATAAATGGTATGGAGATTTCCATGTGCTGAAAAATATCAATCTTTCCGTCAAAAGAAAGGAACGGATTGTGGTCTGCGGTCCTTCCGGGTCCGGGAAATCAACCCTGATCAGGTGTATCAACAGGCTTGAAGAACATCAGAAAGGTAAAATCATTGTAGACGGTATTGAGCTGACCAAGGATTTGAAAAATATAGAAAAAGTCAGATCGGAAGTGGGGATGGTGTTTCAGCATTTCAATCTGTTCCCCCACCTGACCATTCTTGAAAATTTGACCCTGGGGCCTATATGGGTGAGAAAAACACCCCGGAAAGAGGCTGAAGAAATTGCCATGGTTTATCTCAAAAAAGTTCAGATTGCCGAACAGGCCAAAAAATTCCCGGGGCAATTATCCGGCGGCCAGCAGCAGCGGGTGGCCATTGCCCGGAGTCTCTGCATGAAACCCAATATCATGCTCTTTGATGAGGCAACCTCGGCCCTTGATCCTGAAATGGTAAAAGAGGTTCTGGATGTGATGATCAGCCTGGCCCAGGAGGGGATGACCATGATTGTCGTCACCCATGAAATGGGGTTTGCAAAAAGTGTGGCCCACAGGGTTCTGTTTATGGATGAAGGAGAGATTATTGAAGAAAATAATCCTGAAGATTTTTTCAACCATCCTCAAAATGACAGGACCAAAACCTTTCTCAGCCAGATTCTCTATTGATTCGTGTCGTTTATGTTGTTTTTTTAAGCATGAGATTTGTCCGGTTATGGATAGGGGTTCTCGTGGTTGCATCGGTATTGGGGTTATCCGGGTGCCGGGATACGGACCCTGAGGCCCCGGATCAGGCCACCCTGTCTGATGCCGCCCCTGCCGTAGCACCTATGCAGGATCAGGTGGTTGCGGCACTGCCGGAAAATATCCAATGGCTGACCAATGAATCCGACCCTGTTTTTTCATCTGAAAAGGCAAAAAAAGGGGGCAGACTTCATCTTTCCCTCACCAGTTTCCCCATGACCTTCAGGGTGGTGGGGCCCGATTCAAACGGATCTTTCAGGAGCGCCATCCTGGACAACCATCTGTCCCTGATCGCCATCCATCCCGATACCGGGCGGATTATCCCTGAGCTTGCCACCCACTGGGCCTTCGGCGATGATAAAAAGACCATGTATTTCAAGTTGGACCGGGAGGCCCGATGGTCCGACAAAAAACCCGTGACGGCCCGGGATTATGTCTATGCCCTTGAGTTCATGCGCTCCGAGCATATTATGGCTCCCTGGTATAATGATTATTATACCAAAGAGATTGAGGCCGTTATGGTTTATGATGATTATACCATCGGGGTGAGAAGCACCAAGGCAGATCCGGATCTCTATTTAAAGCTCGGAATAGGGCCGTTGCCTGCCCATTATTTCGGTCATCTGGATGAGACCTTTGTCCAGGCCTATAACTGGAAGATTGTTCCCAATACGGGCCCCTATGAGATCAGTGAATTTAAGAAGGGAAGGTCGGTCACTTTTAAACGAAAGCAGGACTGGTGGGCTGCGGACGGGAGATATCAGAAAAACCGCTTCAATGTGGATGTTGTGGTGTATAACGTCATCCGGGACCCGAACCTGGAATGGGAATATTTCAAAAAAGGCCTTCTGGATGTCTTCAGCCTGACCATTCCCAAATACTGGCATCAAAAATCCGATCAGGTCCTTTTTCACAGGGGTTATATCCATAAAATCCGGTTTTTTAACGATATGGAACGGTCGGCCCAGGGGATTTTTCTCAACCAGGATAAGGAGATATTCCGGGACAGGCGGTTGTGTTATGCCTTTGCCCATGCCATGAATATTGACAAAGTCATTGCCAATGTGTTGAGGAATGATTATTTCAGGCTGCCTCAGGCCTTTTCAGGCTATGGGGACTATACGGATGATACGATAAAACCCCGCCTCTATGACATTGGAAAGGTGGAAACCCTGATGACGGAGGCCGGATGGACAAGAGGAAAAGAGGGCATCTGGCAGAAAGGGGAGGACCGGTTTTCCGTCCGAATCACCTACGGTATCGACGAGCATGCACCAAGGCTTGTGGTCTTGAAGGAAGAGGCCTTAAAGGCCGGAATAGATCTTGTTCCGGACAAGCTGGATACCTCGTCCATGTTTAAAAAAATATTGGAAAAGAAACATGATGCCGCCTATATGGGCTGGAGTACCAATATCAGGCCCACCTACTGGGAGGGATGGCATTCTGAAAATGCCCATAAACCCCAGACCAATAATATTACCAACACGGATGACCCGGAGCTGGACCGGTTGATCGATCAATACCGGGCTGGCCAGAACGAGGAAGAGCGCAAAGATCTTTCAAGGCGGATTCAGCATCTTATCCATGAAACCGGGGCCTTTGTGCCCACCTTTATGGTGCCCTATGTCCGCCA
>CAZAHK010000105.1:0-3255 GCA_964484555.1 uncultured Desulfobacula sp. | reverse complement strand
CAGATCAGGGGCCGGAAAATCGCCATGATTTTCCAGGAACCCATGACGGCGCTGAATCCGGTGCATTCCATCGCAAAACAGATGGTTGAAATCCATCAGATTCATTTTCCCGGCCTGTCCCGGACAAAAATGGCGGACGCATCCGTGAACCTGCTTGAAAAAGCGGGGATTTCCGATCCCGGCATTGTCATGAAAAAATATCCCCATCAGCTTTCAGGGGGCATGCGGCAACGGGTCATGATAGCCATGGCCCTGGCGTGCAGGCCTGATATCCTCATTGCCGACGAACCCACCACGGCCTTGGATGTCACGGTTCAGGCAGAGATCCTGGATCTGATCCGAAAACTAAAACAGGAATCCGGGATGTCGGTAATTCTCATCACCCACGACCTGGGAGTGATCGCAGAAAACTGTGACGATGTGGCGGTGATGTATGCCGGAAAAATTGTTGAAAGCGCTTGTGTCCTGGATCTTTTTCAGTATCCCCGTCACCCCTATACTAAGGGGCTTCTGGCATCGATTCCATCCCGGGCCCAAAGACCGAAAACAATGCTGCCCACAATTCCCGGTCATGTCCCATCGCTTACGGATATGCCTGAAGGATGCAGGTTCCAATCCCGCTGCCCCCTTTTCGCAGATATCTGCAAGAGCAAAGACCCTGAAGAGCGGAGAATGGGGCAGAATCACAGCGTAAGATGTCATATGGCGGATGAACAGGGACGATAAAAATTTCAAGTTTTAAAAATAAGTCTTGCTTTTTTAAAATAAACCCAATAAATATCTACAAAATCCTTCTGTATGAAGGCTTTTGAGTTTCGTTCTAAAGGCAAGACCCATCTGTGAAAGTGGCTGGACCTGAAGTTTGAAACTAAAATCAATTAATTTAAGTAAGGAGAAAGTCACAATGGCAAATGGGATCGTAAAATGGTTCAATGATTCAAAGGGGTTTGGGTTTATCGAGCAGGAAAACGGGCCGGATGTATTTGTTCATCATTCAGGCATCCAGTCAACAGGTTTCAGATCGCTGAATGAAGGCGATAAGGTGACCTTTGATATCGAACAAGGACAAAAAGGGCCTGCTGCAGTCAATGTAGTGGTTCAATAGATTTTCCAAAGGAGGGCTGCTGATCCGAAGTCGCCCTCCTTTTTTTATGTCCCGCGCCTATCCTGCCTCAATCATTCCCATGGTCAGCCCCGGCATGCCGTCATTGGAGCTGGCAATATCTTTTTCAGAGCTCTTATTTTTATTATTCTCGGGGTCATGCTAAATGAGTGATGGTTTTTCTTATAAAATAGGGTGAAGATGGACATTATCCGAGTCGATCAGCTTAAAAAATATTTTCCCGTCACCAGCGGGGTCTTTTTGAGACAGACCGGTCATATTCACGCCCTTGACGGTGTCTCCTTTACTGTTAAAAAAGGGGAGACCCTCGGTATTGTGGGGGAATCGGGCTGCGGAAAAACCACCCTTGGCAGATGTATCGCCGGACTGACGGAACCGACGGCCGGCGAAATCAGGATCAAGGGGAAGCCGTTTTTCGGAACCCATGGCGTCCCGAGAAAAGAGTCGGCATCCACGCTGCAGATGATTTTTCAGGACCCTTTCGAATCACTGGATCACCGGCAGACGGTCAGGCAAATCCTTGAAGAAAAATATATTATCCATGGCAGGGATGGAAAGCATCTGGATCAGGAAATCCATGCGCTCATCGAAAAGGTGGGGCTGCTGCCGGATGCCCTCTCCAAATTTCCCCACGAATTTTCAGGAGGCCAGCGGCAGCGGATCGGGATTGCAAGGGCCATCAGTCTTGACCCGGAAATCATTGTGTGCGACGAACCGGTTTCCGCCCTTGATGTTTCCGTCCAGTCCAAAATCCTGAATCTTCTGTTGGCACTTCAGCAGGAAATGGGGCTCACCTATATCATGATTTCCCATGACCTGTCCGTTGTCCGCCATGTTTCAGACAGGATCGGCGTCATGTATGCCGGCAAGATGGTTGAACTGGGAGATGCCGGAGATATCTATGAAAATGCGCAACACCCATATACTAAGGCGCTTTTATCGGCCATTCCCATTCCAGACCCCGGAGGCCTGAAAAACCGGATTTTGCTCACGGGAGAAGTCCCTTCGGCAGAACATCCGCCTGTCGGTTGCAGGTTTAATACCCGGTGCGGGTATGTGGAGGCCCTCTGCTTTGAGCGAGAACCCCTTTTACAAGGCTCTCAAGAGAATCCTGATCATTGGATCGCGTGTCATGTTTTCAACCCTGGGGGGCAAGCTTGCCGGACCATTGACGTGCGAGGCTCATGATTTCAAGAATGGCGGATTCTTTCCCTGATTGACGGCACCCGGACGGTGCGCCGGATTATTGATGAAAGCGGTTAGGATGAATTTGCCGTGTATAAGATTTTTTTCTCGGTTATTTCTTCGGGCCTCATCGAACAGAAAGAAGAACTGAGCAGCCCGGCCGACCCCCAGGGAGATGATGATTATTCAGCGATTTTAATTGTCTTTAACGATATCCTTACCGCCATCCGGAAAAATATTGTTGATGAGCTTGGAGATCGAAGCTATTCCCTGTTTGAAGAAAGCAAATCCGGGCTTGCCGATGAATATAAACGGCTGCTTAAGGACTATCATCCGGACAATCACAGCCGGGCAAATCTCAAAAGCATTGTCTCTGTTCTGGAGGCAATGGATTATATGAGAGATCCAAAGGAATTTCTGATCACCGGATTTACGGAATATTGCGGCCGGGTTCTTGAAAAAGTCGGGGGAATCCTGGGGGCCCAGCCATTGATAAAAATCCTTGAGGATATTGAAAAAGTCCTGGGGTATGTCAGAAAATATCAGGCCGGATCAAAGGGAAAAACCAAAATTGTCAATGATATGAAACATGCCCTTGACCATATCCAGTCCAAATTTAAAATTGAGCCCGGCGGCCGGTCCGGGGGCGGCATTTTTTCCATATTTTCCTGACAAGGCCGTTATGAATCTGCGACCTTGGCGCCGCCATAGGCCAGAAACGAGAGAGCCGCAGTTCTGAACAGGGCCCGGATAATGTCAAGAAGGTCGGCATCCATGACTTGATCAAAGATTACCACATAGTCGGCAATGAACAGAAGACAGACCGTGACCAGGATCAGGTTAATGACTTTACCGTCGGCATATTTGATTCCGGCCTTGTTAAAAAAAAAGATAATGATGAGTTAGACCCAAATCAAGCGTGATTTAAGTAAAAAAAATGAGAAAAA